>JAEELR010000158.1 GCA_016282835.1 Treponema sp.
TTATAAGACAGACAAAAATATCAGGCCTGAACTTTATTTTTATCAGCAGAGTTTTTACAGACTTGCAGCAGCTTATATTTTAGACGTGGACTTAAAGAAGATTAAGTCGTATCTATTCTATTTGAGCTTTAATAAGAGTATAGAAATTACTGATTATTTATATGATGAAATAGACGGTACGGTATTCGAGAAATTAGATGCTATTGCAAAAAACGGCTTATAATGGTATAAATTTCGATACGTTTTAAAATTTTATAACGATTGAGGAGTTGCTAAATGGCTACTAGAAGAAATCCTAGATTTAAGGAATGCAGAAGATTGGGTGTAAATGTTTGCGGACATCCAAAAGCAATGAAGAGAGCTGGAGATCCTGCTTTTAAGAAGACAAAGAAACCTTCTGAATACGGAAAACAGCTTACTGAAAAACAGAAAGTAAAGGCTTATTACAATATTCTTGAAAGACAGTTAAAGAGATATTTTGACATCGCTTCAAGAACAGAAGGCAAAACTGGTGAAGCTTTGATTATTAAGCTTGAATGTCGTCTTGACAATTTAGTTTACAGACTTGGTTTTGCTAATTCAATTAGAATGGCTCGTCAGCTTGTTAGCCACGGACACATTACTGTTGATGGAAAAGTTATTAATATTCCTTCTTACGGTGTTTCTGTAGGAGAAGAAATTGCTCTTGCTGAAAAATCTCGCAAGAACGAACAGTTCAAAAAATGTTTCTTTGAAATGAACAAATCACCTCTTGATTATATTGAAAGAGATGAAGCTAACTTCAGCGGTAAGCTCACAATGCTTCCACAGAGAGACAAAATTCCTGTAGAAATCAACGAACAGATGGTTGTTGAATTCTACTCTAAATAATAAAAGTTAGAATGTAATTTTAAGGACTGTCTTTTTAAGATGGTTCTTAAAGATTTTGCATTATAGCACATTTGATTTTGAAACCGCTAACAGATGCGGCTGATTTTTATCTGTTAGAATGGTTATATTCCTTCTAAACCATATGTTGCAATGACTTCTTAAGATACCGGGTTTTACCGATTTAGTTACAGAAAAAGCAAACCGCAAACTGCTGTGTAACTTGTTATGAAAGGTAAGAGCCGGTTTTTTTATGCCCTGAAAAGATTTTGGAAATTGCGAAAAGCTGAAGTTTTTGATGTTCATTAAAAAAAACAAAGACCGAAACTTATGCTTAAGCCCCGGTCTATTATAAAACATTAAAAAAATGTTGATTAAAGCAGGACATAGTCCTCGAAGTTTGAATCTTTATATTCGGCTTTAAGTTCTGCTTCCATTCTTGCTTTGTCATAATCGTCGCATACACCAAGTAATTCGCAGGCATATTCTGTTACTCCAGTTTTTCCTGTGAACTTAGCTTTTGCTTCTGCTTCATCTTTTGCGTAAACTTCTATTTCTTTTACGTCTGTAGCACTTCCATATGTAAAATTGTAAACGTTCATTTTTTCCTCCGAATATAACCTATATTATAAGGCATAAATATAAATCCCGCTAGTGAAATATTTTTATATAAGACATTTGCATTTGTGTAATGAAAAAAAATACCTACGCCATTATGGAGCCCCGAAGTACCGAACGAAGTGAGGTATGACCGAAAGGGAAGGGCGTAACAATGGTAGAAAGTATTAAACTTCGTCCAAAAAAAAATCTATAGCGCAACGAATTCTTCTAACTTGAGTTTTGAATTGATTTACTATAAAATTTTATTCTATGAGAGAGATTGATTCTAAGTTCGATGGAATTATTCTGGATATCGACGGGACTATCTGGAACACAGCGGGCCTTATTTGTGTTGCGTGGAACAGGGCGATTGATATAACAGGCTTTGATGTGAAAAAATTAAATGCTCAGGGACTTCAGAAAGAATTTGGAAAACCGATGGATGTTATTGCGAAAGATTTGTGGCCCGAACTGGATGATGAAAAGAGAAATGTTCTGGTTGCGAACTGTTTGACCGAAGAGCAGATTGAGCTTGAGAAAAATACGATTGATGTCTGCTATGAAGGCGTCGTGGAAACAGTGAAGGAACTTTCTGCTTCTCAGAATTTTTTTGTGGTGTCGAACTGTCAGGCAGGGTACACGGAAGTTATGCTTGAAAAGACCGGGCTCAAACCTTACATAATTGATTATGAATATTTTGGCAGGACAGGGAAGGGGAAGGCTGAAAATATAATGCTCATTAAGGCTCGAAATAATCTGCTGAATCCTGTTTATGTTGGTGACACTCAGGGCGACAGTGATGCGTGCTTTCAGGCGGGGATTCCGTTTATCTGGGCGGCATATGGTTTTGGTGAAGTAAAAAATTTTTATAGAAAAATAGATTCATTTTCGCAGTTGAAGGATGTTCTTGAATGAAAAAACTATTTATGTTCGATATGGGTGGAGTTGTTACAACAACAGCTTCTCTGGATTCACAGATTGCTTCTTTTTTAGGGATTGAACTAAGCGAGTACAAAGCAAAGTCTAAGCCTTTAATACACAAATATTCTGACGGAAAAATTTCACGCGATGATTTCTGGAATAAAATGAGTGAGGCTTTTCAAAAAGAAATTGAGTGCGATTTGTTCCACTTGTTATTTCATCCGGAATTAAACTGCGGGACTGTTGAACTTGTTCGTGAATTAAAGGATAAAGGGTGCCGCGTAATTTGTGCAACGAATACGAACGAAAGTTTTTATTTGAATCACTTAGAGCGCGGCGATTATTCTTATTTTGACCAGACTTATTGTTCTCATTTTATGGGAGTTTCAAAGCCCGATGTAAATTTCTGGAAGCTGATTCTGCAGATTGAAAATGAAGATTTTTCTAATGCAGTTTTTTTTGATGACAGAATAGAAAATTGTGAAGCTGCAAAAAGTCTTGGAATTACAGCGATACATTTTGAAAGTATTGAGCAGGTTAGAAGAGAGCTTTCTGAAAAGGGTTTACTGTGAAATCACCAGCAATAAATTTTTCAAAGATTAAAGCCTTTGTTTTTGATATGGACGGAGTTCTTGTTGATTCTGAAAAAATGTATGACGAATGCTGGAGACTGGCTTCAAAGGATTTTGGACTTGATGCTGCTTCTATGATAAGGCTTAGAAGAAAATGCATTGGCATCAACAGAAGCGATACGGAAAAAATCTTAAGTGAGAATGTTAAGGCTTTAGATCCAAAAAAGTTTTATGATTCTACAGAAAGCTATGCAGAAAAACTGAAACTTGAAAAAAAATATTTTGCCTCAGAATGTCTTTCGTTTTTGAAAATGAGAAATTATGTTTTGTTTCTGGCTTCATCGAATTCAAAAAAATATGCTGTAAAAAAAATGGCAGAACTTGGGCTTTTGGAATTTTTTCTTCCTGACAGAATGATTTTTAGTGATGATGTAAAAAATGCAAAGCCTGCACCGGATATTTATGCTGAATGTGTACGGCGCTTAGGTTTTGCTTCTTGTGAATGTGCCGCTGTTGAAGACAGTCCTTCAGGAATAAGAAGCGCTTATGATGCGGGATTAAAAACTGTTATGATTCCAGATATCATAGAGCCTGATTTCGAGATTAAGGGAAAATGTGATTTGATTCTTTCAAATTTGAAGGATTTGTGTGATAATGTTGAACTTGATGTAAAAATATAAATTTGTTTGTCACGCATGGCTCAAACTGTGTCGTGCCCGGATGAGGTTTTATTTATGAATATGGAATTTGAAAAAAAGTTAGCGCTTCCAATGGAAGTAAAAGAAATGTATCCTCTGTCAGAAAAGCAGAGCGAAACTATTGAAAAAAAACGCGCTCAGATAGAAGAAGTTTTTGCCGGCAGGTCTGATAAGTTATTGCTTATAATTGGTCCCTGTTCTGCTGATAACGAGGACAGCGTAATAGATTATGTTTCACGCCTTATTAAAGTGCAGGAAAAAGTAGAAGAGAAAATTCTGATTGTTCCGCGCATCTATACAAATAAACCGAGAACCACCGGCGAGGGGTATAAGGGAATGCTTCATCAGCCGGATCCAAATGGGAAGCCTGATATGTTTAAAGGATTGATTGCAACCCGATCTATTCATATGAGGGCAGTTCAGGAAACTGGTTTTGTTTGTGCCGATGAAATGCTTTATCCTGAAAACTATAAGTACCTGGATGATATTTTAGGTTATGTTGCCATTGGCGCTCGTTCCGTAGAAGATCAGCAGCATCGTTTGACTGCCAGTGGAATCAATGTTCCTGTTGGAATGAAAAATCCTACAAGCGGCGATTACAGTGTAATGATGAATGCGATTCTTGCTGCACAGCATAAGCACACTTTTATTTACAGGGGCTGGCAGGTTCATTCTCAGGGAAATCAGTATACGCATGCAATTTTGCGCGGCTATACAAATAAGCTGGGTATTTCACGACCAAATTATCACTACGAAGACATTATCAGACTTTGCGATGAATATGATAAGCGGGAATTAAAAAATCCTGCGTTGATTGTTGATACAAATCACAGTAATTCAAATAAAAATCCTTTTGAACAGTCTAGAATCATTAAGGATGTTCTTCATTCCGCAAGACACTGCGACCGTATTAAAAACTTACTGAAAGGTTTTATGGTTGAAAGTTACATTGAAGACGGCTGCCAGAAAGTAGGTGAAGGAATTTACGGTAAATCCATTACAGATCCTTGTCTTGGCTGGGAAAAAACTGAAAAGCTGATTTATGAGATTGCAGAGCTTTTGTAAGGAGAGGGAAACGGTTGCAGGTGGTGCTCGCAGGCAAGACTCTGGATGAAGATGTCCCTGAGACTGACTTAAAAAATACTACCATGAAAGATTACACAAAGGTTTATCGTTTTTCGCCGGAACTTACAGCCGGTAAAAAAACAAAAGGTGAAGCACTTTCTGATTCACTTGATTTTGTAACATATTATGTACCGAAATTGGATGATGTACAGAAAGGAGATATCATTCAGGCGAAATACCGTAAAGACCCGATAATAACAACAGTAAATTATGGAATTGTAACAGATATAATTAAGGATAATAATAAAGTAACAAATATTAAAGTTGTATTCATGTCAAAAGAACAAGGCTGCGCATGTTCCTGTGACTATAATAAAATACCGTTTACAACAGATGTGTCTACAATAAAGATAAGGCGTTTGATGAAATACGAAAGTATCAGCTGGCTTGGAAAAGATAGTGAGATGATATACAGGAAAGATGTATTTGATTTGAGACCTGCAGATGCAAGGATTGAAATACAGGGAATGAAAGAAAGTACACAGAAAAACAAAGATAAGTGGAGGTTTATTCCAAATACCGGAGAGTATCTGATGCTAAGCGGAATAAAATTTACAGGGAAAAATGCACTGGGAATAGAGCTTACAGGCAGAAGTTTTGAAGTAAATTTCTGTGGAGCCGCGGACCGGGATTATCAGGCAGAAAATACATCAGGAAACATCTATAATAATACCGCTGGCAGTTTTGAAGTGGCCTTTTTCGATAAAAATTATATGAAAGTTGAAAATGGAACAATAACGCAGTTACCGGAAAATAAAGCTGTTTATGAATACAGAAAAACAGACGGAAAAGATGCGGCTTCATTTCTGGTAAACACCAGCGGAAAACTGATTTATTCAGAAGGAACGGGCGGTGGTGCTGTAAAGATTGGAGTCAGGCCGGTAAGCAGTGCACAGGCATATCCAGGTGATGATCTGTTGCTGCAGTTTAAGATAAAAGGCTCTGAAGAAATAATCCAGACTGACAAAAAAGACTACATAGCAGTATACGACAAGAAGATGCTGTGGCGGGCAAACCTTTACATTGATGAAAAGACAGGAGACTGGAATAATGTACACCCGTGGAATGCACCACCGGCAGGTGATAAGATTGCAGGTACCTGGGCAGATTCTAATTCCAAGTCTTATTTAGCCAATTGGAATGCTTCGGACTGGGGATGCAATGAGTGGAACAGAAGTTTAAAAGTTGAAAACTATAAAGAAAATAGTTTTGAAGGGTTAAATATTTTACCTGTAGGAAATGGCGGTCAGGTTACAAATTTTGTATCATTTACACCTCTCAGGCCAATCGCAGGAACAATGGCTGCCCCAGATAAGAATAAAAATGTAATAAGTAATACAATCGCTTATAATTATCCTGAACATGCAAAAGAAGGCAGCAGTAAAGGAGATCCAGGTAGTATGGACAGTCCATTTGATTTTAATAAAAAAATGCTTGTACAGCAGTTACAATTAAATAAATGGTATACTGCAAATGGAGTAAAAAAAGAAACAGCAGGTACAAAATATGATTCTTCAAATTACGACGAACTTCATGCTCCTTCAAACAGCTGGTATCATTATGAATTGAGTACAACTTCAAATTTTATATATGGAAAAGATGAATCTAATAAAGATATAGAGGCTGCATTTATTCCAGGTATTGGAAATTTTATAAAATATGGAGTAGGTTATGCTCAAAATGTATTGCTGAGCGGAGAAACAGGAGATAAAGAGCAAATCAAGAAAAACTTCGCGGGAAATGATTTAAAAGGAAAAGATGGAGTTTATGAAGCAGGAACAGACTGTGTAGGATTTGCGAACAGAGCAGCAAGTTATAATGGCAGTATTTATAAATGGGAAAAAACAAAACCTGGCTGGACCGAATACGAAAATGGAACTGGAACCAATGATTTAAAACTTACACATGATAATTATTCAAGAACTTATCCAAGAACTGCAAAAGATAAAAAGGATGGAGTATCAGTAGGAGAAAATGGTAAAGTTGCAATAAATATTTTTACAACGCGTGGTGGTGGGTATGATAACAGCGCTTATGTAAATTTAAATAAACAAGGATTATTGGATAGCAGAGATTTAGAAAATAAAAAACAATTAATGAAAATAGTTCCAGGAGATATTTTTGTAAAGTGTTCATCGGCAAGAACAGATGATGAAATGGACAGTCATATTGCTATAGTAGCTTCAGTGCCAGACAATGCTGAAGAATTGACTGTAGGGGAATTATTAGATTCAATTATTCTTATAGAAGCTGAAATAAGCTGGCGTGTGCAGAGTGTAATTAAAACATTTTCTTTGGGAGATTATGGAAATTTACATTTAGAAGAAAAAATTGAAAGTCTATATAAAAAGATATATCCAAATGCTGATAATTTAGAAACAGAAAACGGATTAATAACTCAACCAACATTTACATTAAAAAACAAACACTATGCTATAAGGAGATTGATATGCAAAGAAGAATAGTAATTATTTTAGTAATTTTATTATTTACGTTAAAAAATATTTTTGCACAAACAATAAATGCTGAAAAGGAAGTATTATACAAAATTCCGTTAGGAACTGATGATGGGCAAATGTATTACTATTGTGGTCCTGAGGGTGATTATACTGAAATACCTGGAGGAATACATATAACAAATGAAGGTGAAATTGTTTGTTATTATTATTCAATATATAAAAATGAAAACGAAGATAGATATAGAAAAAGCAGAAGTCGTTCTATAAGCTATAAGAATGGAAGTTTTTCAATTAGTAATGAAAATAGATTTTATAATGTAGGTTCTGCAGAAGGACAAAGTTTTAATGGTTTTTATATTGATTATGGGCGAGGAATAAGTAAAATTTATAAAAATAATAATTTTTATAGAATGGAACTTTCATATGAAGAA
>JAEELR010000159.1 GCA_016282835.1 Treponema sp.
ACTTTCAACAAGTTCTTCACAGATTCCAGGTTCATGCATTACAGCCTGAAACATTCCGTCATCAATAAAGGTCAAATCTTCAATTCGCTTTTCCATTTTTTTCTCCTTGAGTATTGCGGTTGCTAAATTTAAATATTTTCCACCACCTTAATATAGGTAACGATGTAGGATTTTGTGCAATGTTTTGGGAAAAAAAATGAACAATAATATTTGTTTATTCATCGAAATAAATTCTTGTCAACACGGCTGGCAATAGGGTATAATACTTATTATTATTATTTAAAAATCGTTTCTCAAGATTTTTTAAAAGAGGAACACAATGAAAAAGAGAGTTCTCCAGGGCCTTTCAGGTCTCTTTATCCTTTTCAGCCTTGTTTTTACAGGTTGTGAAAACTTTATGTCGGGAGATGAAATTAAAGAAGCAGTTGTAGAAGCAATAGAATATGGTAATGCTCCATATTATTCCATTCGTGTTGAAGCTGTAAAAGGAACGGGAACAATTAAAGGAAATGAAGAAGTATCTAAAAGAGTTTCTGATACTTTTACGGTAAGGTTTGAACCTGAAGAAGATCATAAATTTATAAAATGGGAAGCTGTAATTCCAAATATATCTTCAAGCGAAAAAATAGAAGATTATATTGTTTTTGAAGATGCCGGAAGTCTGGAAACTAAAGTAACATTAAAAAAAGCGAATTCTTCTATATTAATCAGACCTGTCTGTCCTGCAAAACTCCTGGTAACAAATTTCAATTTAAGCGATTCTGATAGAATCTTTCCTCGTGATAGTTCAATTGCCCTTACCTTTAATAAGGAATTAAACGAAGCTTGTCTTAATAATATAACAGTTAGTATTCCAAATCTTCCTGATGATAAAACTTATGCTGATTATTTTAAATCTCCAGAAAAAAATGGAGGAATGGTTCTTTTATATGCAGATATAGATTGGGATAATGTAAGTGAAGAAGATTTTATTCCAATTGAAAAAAATGAAGTTAAAACCATTCAAGTAAAAATTCCTGAAAAAAGTATATATTACACAAATACTGATTATTCAGAATCCATAAATATATACAATGAAAAAGAGCTGATTTATGAATACCGCATTAATAGTGAAACAGATAAGGCACCGGTATTTTCTGTAAATTTTGATGGAAGTCACGGTAAGTTTTCTCCATCAAAAGGAAATTATACAGTAAAACAGTTTATTGAAAATGCAATAGAATTTGAACCAGATAGTGATTATGAATTTATTCGCTGGCAGATTTATGATGAAAATACAGATGAAGAACTTCCAAATTCAACCTATCTGAGAGTTTCTGATGTTAATGATAGAAAATCATCCTATATGCTTATCTCTGTGCCTGCTGAGGAAGATGGGGTAGTTCTGGCTATTCGCCCTGTTGTTGTAGAAAGACCACAGACAATTTCTGTTTCCCCGCAGCGTAGTTCTGCTGGAGTTTATAGGGATACCTCTATTCAGGTAATGTTTGATTATGATATGGATGAAAGTTCTATTTATTATACTGAAGACGAATTAAGAAAGTTTGTAAACGAAATGGACTTGCCATATATAAATGTAACTGAACTTGCAGAGGATCCATATCCATTGGATCGTGATGGTGTTTTATATTTTGAAACAGCTGACGGAACAAAAAAGTTTTACGGTTATCAGCTTGGAGGAGAAAGATTCTTCAAAAATATTTCAATTGTAAATAAACAGAATAAAGCAAATATTGTAGACCGTTTCAGTTATCCAATTTTTCAGAATGCCAGTACACTTTCAATTCCAGTAGACCGCAGTAGACCTCTGGTTGCAGGAATTAATGTAATGGTTACTCTTGATAAAGCTTTTTCTTATAATCTTGATGGAAAACCAGTTTCCATGAGTCAGGCAGAAAAATGGGTTTATCTTGTTAACGGTAAAACGGATATAGAAAAACCAGAAGTAAAACCTTCTTTTATTATAAAAGATTCAAGTGGAAATACTTTAACTGCTTCTTCAACAGCTCCAACTTCATCAGTAAATATTAATACACTAAACTTCTTTAAGAAAGGTGAGTTTAAGCTGGCTGCGGAAATACATGATAATACTGCACCAGATTCTAATTTTACAATTAGATATAAGAAAATCTTAAATTCAAATTATGCTGAAGTTTCATCAAGTAGTTTCAATTCAAAAACATTGGATTATACAACATGCTTCGGTGAAGATGCAGAATGTGGAGTGCGAAATGATTCAAATGTACTGGAAGCATCCGACTTTAAGTTAGATGGACTCTCAGATGGTGTTTACGGTATTTATTTTGAGTTTAAGGATGGAAGTGGAAATTATGTAACTTATCCTACTGATAGTGGAACCTCTAACACCTATCCTTCTGATGGAAAATTATATTATTTCTCTCTGGATGCTACAGAACCTGCTATTGGAGCTCCAAAGATAACTTCTCCAGAGGATGATACTTCAACTCTTTCTCTGGACTGGAGTGAATCGGGAGTAACGCGCGTAAAGGATTATCAGAAGGCTTACTTTGAATACAAGAAATATGATGATTCAAGTTTTTCTGATGAAAATAAAACTCCAGACATCCCAAAAACATCTAATACTACAACAATAACAAATCTTGATGCTGGTACTCGTTATTCGATACGAGCACACTATTTTGATGTAGCAGGTAATGAAAATTTTGTTGATACGATTGCATATACAAGACCTAATAAACCTAAAACTGCAACTCTTTCAACTGCCTATGGTACTAGTGTAACTGTTACAGCTCAAAAGCCAGAAGAAGGTTTATGCAGTAATTTATCTGTCAGATATAAGAAAACAGATGAATCTACCTGGTCTTCAAGATATACAATTACAACAGGAACAAATGGGCAAGGCTCTTCTACTATCTCAGGTCTTGATAAAGGCTGTGAATATGAATTCGAAGTTTGCTCTTATGATGCATTAGGTGGAAACTATGGTCCGTCATTTATGAATGGAACAAGTTATTTAAAGTTTAAGACACTTCCAGAAGCTCCTGCAAGTGTAGTTGATAATTCTGGAGATTCTACAAACAGTATTAAGGTAACCTGGACAGAACCTGTTAATGGAACCTGCTCCGGTTATTATGTATATCATTCTACAACTTCAAACTTTACTTCCGATACTACTACAAAGAGTAGTGCACAGTCAGCAAGTAAAAGTGAGTATACAATAACAGGACTTACCCCGGGAAAGAAGTA
>JAEELR010000160.1 GCA_016282835.1 Treponema sp.
ATGGATTGCAGGTGTATGATGAAATCAGACACCTGCAAAACGACTGAGTCAAGGCTTTAAGACGAGCGCAAGCGAGCGTGCCTTGACCAGTCGTACGAGTGTCCAAGCCCTGTTGATGAACAGCAGCTCAAGGACCTGCACATTAATGTTTATGATGTAGAAAAAGACTAAAATAGATTGTCGTACCCCGGACTTTTCCGGGGTATTTTTTTGCCTAACGACCGTTCATTTTCTTCTAAACTAATTAACGTTAGTTACCGATAATTTAACTATGAGTAAGAAAAACATTTCGCAGGAAAAAATAATTCAGGCATTTATTGCCAGTGCTTTTGATAAAAGTGCAGGTGCCACATCATTGGCCGATGTTTCTGAAGGTTTGGAAATCAAAAAAGCTTCACTCTATAATCATTTTGAAAGCCGTGATGCAATGTATTCAGCATCACTTGCATATAGCGCTAAAGAAATTGAATCAGTAAGCTTTTTAGAGGAAAAAACACTTGATAATGTAAAAGGTGGAAAAGTTGCTCCTCTGGCAGTTTTCAAAAAACTTGTTACACGTTATTTTGAACTTTTTGAAAATGAACCTTTGTTCCAGATTTATGTTTTTGTTCGTAGTGAACAGTATTTTAATCTTGAAGCATTAAAGATTGTTGAAGGGGAAGACAATCGTATTTGTGATGCTATTAAAGATTTGCTTTCTGCTTTCACTGCTGCAAAGAAAATTGCAAAAAAAACAGATAAGGAACTTAAGGATATTGCAACAAACATTGCAGCAGTAATTATTCAGCAGAGAGACGCTTATATTGCTGCAAGAAAAGAAACTGTTCGTCAGAATCCGGATAGCAAAGCGGGTGGACTTTTTGCTCTTCCTACTGACGAGGCAGCACTCGGACGTACACTTAAGCTTGTTGAGGCAATGCTTAAGACATTGTAGATTGCGCAGCGAAGCAATCAATTATTTATTGTAGATATTCTGAATTTCTTCAGTATATTCACCATCATCATAACGTACTATAAGCGGCGGTTCTATTGTGAGCCGTCGCTTGGCATTTTTACGCGCTTCAATCAAAACCATATTCGGTTCTTTATTTGCGAAAGGATGAATCAGGCGCATTGATTTCATTTCCATTTTGTGCTGATCAAGTAAAGAAAAAATTTCTGGTAAGCGGAAAGGTCTGTGAATCATAAAGAATTTTCCATGTGGGGCAAGTAGATAATCAGCGGCGGCCAAAACATCTTCCAGGGTACATAAAACTTCATGTCTTGCTATTGTCATGGCATCAAGTTCATTGCTTTTTCCGTGGTCATCAATCATATAAGGCGGATTACAGGTTACAATATTAAAACTGTGTTTTCCGAATAATTTCGCTACTTCTTTAATGTCGCCGTTTACAATATTTATCCGCCTTTCCAAATCATTCAGCGCCACGCTCCGGGCCGCTATATCAGCGGAATCTTTCTGAATCTCAAGCCCGGTAAAAGCAGCAGTTCTACATTTATTTACCATTAAAAGAGGAATAATTCCGTTACCGGTTCCAAGATCAATTACATTTTCTTTTTCTTTGAGAGCTTTAGAAGCATAATCAGCCAGAAGAACTGCATCAATTCCAAATTGAAAGCGCTCAGAGTCTTGTAAAATTTTATATCCGTTTTTTAAGATATCTGTTTTAATCATTACTACTCCACAAGGCAAAAAATGATTTTTTTTAAAATTAACACTTTTTAAAAGTTTATGGTATAATATATAGTATTCTTTTCTATTTAAAAATCCAAATAAAAAACGAAAATAATTCTTTGAGGAAGGTATAATATGGCAAAAAAAGGTAAGCTTCGAATTACTCTTACAGTAAAACTTCTTGTAATGTTTATCACTGTAGTTGTTATTTCAAGTGTTTCTATTGGTATAGTTTCATATAAGAATGCAGCAAAGGGATTAACAGAAAGTGTTTATACCCGAATTGAAGCTGCTTCTACAGATGTTGTAGACAAAGTTGTAGCAATCAATGAGAAACACTTTCAGACTCTACATGCACTTGCTGAATTAACTATAATAAAAGATGAGAATGCAACGCTTGAAGAAAAGCAGAATCAGCTGACAAATATTTCTGCTACTCTTGCAGATAATTGCGAGAATGTTGCTTTTTATGATGCCAAAGGTAATGCAATAGTTGGAGATGGAAGAATAATGAACTTTGCCAGCCGAGCTTATTTTTCAGAAGCTTTTGCTGGAAAAAATTACGCTTCAGATCCTGTTCTTAGTCCGGTAACAGATTCGGTTCTTCAGCACTATAGTGTTCCGGTTTATAATAATAACCATAAACCAATTGGTGCAATTGTAATGGTTATAAGTGGAAATACAATTGAAGATACAATTGCAGGAATTGATATGGGTGGAGGAATGCATCCTTCTGTTATCAACTGGGCTACAGCATCAACAGTTGCAAATGTTAATGAGAATACAGAAACCAGCCAGGAAGATGGTGGTGCTGTGCTTGATGATACACAAGGACTTGGACTTATCCTTAATAATATTTTTGCAGGAAAAGAAGGTATAGACGAATTTGTTGATCCGAATATTCATGCACATCTTCTTGCTTCTTACAAGAAAATTCCAAATAC
>JAEELR010000161.1 GCA_016282835.1 Treponema sp.
AAGATTGCCGTCAGGAAGCCTTACATAAAGCATATCGCCGGGACAAAGACGCAAAACATTTATTAAATAGTGAGCCTTTTTTTTTTCTACTAAAAGACATCCTTTTGAATCTAAATGTGTTTGTGCAATGAACTGCCGCATTTATTTTTCCAGAGCCTTATTTGATTCTTCTGCCTTACGTTTTTCTTCTGCCTGCTTTAAGGAAACTGTTTTTTCCATTAACTGATTAAAGTTTCCGTCGTTTATAACTTTTAATGCTGCATTCAATTGAACATCATAATCAAGGTCGTAAAGTCTTGAAGGTTTAACTTTATCTGTTTCGTTTCGAATCAATTTTCTAAGCAGAGATTTTTCGAGCTTGTACTTTTTGTAGAGAATTTCTGCATAATCTGCAATCTGTGCTTCTGTCATGTCTTCGTTCTTATCTACATAATCTTCTATAACTTTTGAATCGAGCAGGCTTTCAAGTGTCTTTGCTTCATCATCAGTGAGTTCGTTAAACTTTACTTCCTGATCCGGCATAATTCCCACTTTATCGATGTTTACATCATCCGGAGAATAATGCTTTGCTACAGTGATTTTGAAACCGTCATTATTTAAAAGCTGGCGGGGAATTTGAACGCTTCCTTTTCCATAAGTTTTTGTTCCAACGACATAAGCTTTTTTTGAATCCTTAAGGGCTGCCGTTAAAACTTCACTTGCGCTTGCACTGTTGCCGTTTACTAAAATCACGACAGGTAAATTCTTTACGATTGTATTTTTTCTCTGTGCGTAATATGCAGTGTTTTCAAATGAGAGGCGGCTTTTTGTGCTGACGATTAAACCTTCATCCATAAACATATCAGCAATTTGAACTGCTGCAGAAAGAAGACCACCGCCGTTATTTCTAAGGTCAATTATAAGTCCCTTGTAATTCTGTGCCTTGAATGAATCGAGGGCTTCCTGGAATTTTAATGCAGACTTTGCACCAAATTCTGTAAGTTGGATATAGCCTGTGCTTCCAATCATTGTAAATTTAACGGTTGGGTTTTCAATAATTGCACGGACTAAAGTAACATCAAAATCCTGTCGGCCTTTTCTTCTGATTGTAATTGTTACACTTTCACCGACAGTTCCGCGAAGTTTACCAAGAACTTCTTCCATTGTAATAGTAGAAGTATCAACACCTTCAATAGCAACAATTAAGTCGCCGCTTTTAATTCCTGCCTTATAGCCCGGAGAATTTTCTATAGGAGAAGCAACTTTTACATAAGCTGGTTTTTCCGGGGTTGAAACGGCTTCTTTTGTTATAGAAAGACCAACGCCACCGAAATTGCCTACAGTAATGTCTGTCATACTTCGCCATGCATTTTTGTCCAGATAAGTTGAATGCGGATCATCAAGACTTTCAAGCATTCCGCGAATAGCACCTTCATAAAGTTTTTGAGGGTCTACATCATCTACATAATAATTCTGAATGTAAAAGAAAAGCTGCTCTATATTCTGTGCATACTGATCTTGAGTTGGTGCTGCTGCTGGTGAAACACTTTGCGTAAAACATTGTGATGCAAAAATAGACAATAAGAATATTATAACGGAAGAAATTAAAGTCTTTTTCATAAACTTATTCTAGGTTGTTTTTTTATGATGTGCAAGTAATTAAGAGAATGTAACAAAAAGCTTAGTCATGCCGAATTTATTTCAGCATCTCTGATGACAGATTCTGAAACAAGTTCAGAATGACAAATTATTCTGAAACGAGCTATTCGTCACCCTGAATTTATTTCAGGGTCTGTATTAAAAAGGAATTTAGTATCCCTATACAAACAGATTCTGAAACAAGCGATGTACTGAGCTTGTCGAAGTATTCAGAATGACAAATTATTCTGAAACGAGCTATTCGTCACCCTGAATTTATTTCAGGGTCTGTATTAAAAGGAATTTAGTATCCCTATACATACAGATTCTGAGACAAGCTCAGAATGATAGGGTTTCACCACAATCTAGAAACAATACAAAATATTTAACCCTATGCTTACAGGTTTTTCAAAATCGGTTGTAGAATCTTCTCCGCAGAAGAAATCGTATTTTGTAAATATTCCCAGTGAAAGATTTTTAACTGGTTTGTATTCAAAAGTAATCATTGGCGAGATTAAAAAATAGTGTAAATCATCTCCGTATGAATCACCGTATATATCTTTTCCTGCGTATTTAATTAAATTATATCCAAAATCTAAATAACCGCCTAAAGAGAATTTTTCATTAAAGCTATAGTTATATCCGGGACCAATGGAAAAAATTAAGTTTGTAAGTTTCATAAAATCATAAGTGTGATCAAAATAATAAGCGCCTGTAGTAAACGAGCTGTTTAATTCAATGCCCTTATAAACTGGTACGAAAGCAGTTATACCTAAAGAGTTAATTCCTTTAATATGTTCTGAGTCATCTGCAAACTTGAAGGAAGTTGCTGCAGTTGCTCCAACTCTAACCTGTGCATTTAATGAAAGGCAAATTGCAGCAAGTAAAATAAAAAGTGATAAAATTTTTTTCATTTGTGTCTCCTTTAGTTAATCTCTATCAATAAGAGTTCCGGATTTGGAAATAGACTTTTGCGACCATTTATTTGGAGCAGAAAATTCAACATAATAAGTAGCTTTTCCTATTTTTGGAAACCAACCATTAATCGCTTTTCCTTTATATTCAAAGCTTCCTCTTTTTGCTAATTCAATTTCTTTGTCTAGTTGTTCTACTTGTTCTTCTTTTGTATGTTTTTTACCATAGTATTTTTCAACTTCTTCAGCTAAATATACCCAATCTACATAAGTACTATAGTCATTTACAATATCTTTATATTTAAATCTACCTGTATCAGGTTTATATCTTCCTTCGATACTTGTATTTGGAACATAACATTTTAAAGTAGCTGTTGTTGTAAAATAATCCCACCATATGCCCCAATTCTCTGTACATTCAACTTCAATTTTTAAGTTATAATATCCATCATTTGTTGTAACTGCTCGTGAATTGGTGTTTTTTTGAATTATGTTAGTGCCATAGAATTTTGATGCAGACTCGCCAAACTCTTTGTTAAGTACCTCTATCATTTTTCTATATCGTCATTAGTTAGGGAATTATCAGAACAAGCATTTCTTGATGATCTAGATGAAAAATTATATTTTTTATCGATTTCTTTTAGCTTAAGTAATTCTTCATCTGTATAAGATATTTGATCAGGTTTATCAAATATAAGAGATTCGTGATGACAACTAACAACTGTAAATAAACTAAGAGTTGTTAATACCCCAATAAGTAAAAGTTTTTGTTTCATTTGTTTTCTCCTTATTATAATTTAATCTTAAAAATTGTAACACGGTAAAATACAGATGTCAAATTTAAAAATATTTTAAATTTGACATCTGTATTAGTTTCTGCATCTGCTCCTGTTTCGGCTTCTTTATTAAAAAAAAAAATCAAAAAAATTCTCAAAAAAAAATTTTTAGTGTGACATCCTATGTCCCACTGAGTGTGCATAATTATTTCTAAGAATTGATTACAAACAAAAAGTAAGGAGAAATATTATGACATTTACAAGCGTTAATTCACATTACAATTCATCAGAAGTTTTAGAAGAAATTTTAGAGAGAAGAAAATCTCTTGAGAGAACCAAAAAACTCAAGGCACTGTTTAAAACTATTGGAAGAATTATCCAGGCACTTTGTTTTATTGTCTGCGTTTCTTTAATTGCTGCAATTCCGGGAACTTTTTATTTTCACATCAATAATGGAAACTTTGCATATAATATCTGGTTCTTCTTCTGCAAACTTTTCTTCCCAATGCTTCCTGTTGTTATGTGGAATTTATATAGAAAGTAAATTTGTTGGTAGGGTGAAGTCTGTCATTCTGAATACTTCGACAAGCTTGGTTGTTGAGCCTGTCGAAACACAGTACATCGCTTGGTTCAGAATCTGTATGTGTATAGACTGACAGACCCTGAAGCAAGCTCGAAATAACGAGCTGCAAATTCAGGGTGACATAAATCAGCTTGCCCGTTAATTGATGAAACTCGAAGGGGCGGTTCTTGCTGGGAGCTTGTTTTAATTTTTCTTATTATATGGTAAATTATTCGCGAGGTAAAAACTATGGATAAAGCTGAAATTGATGAACAGGGCAGACCAGTTCTTTTCTGGGGCAAAGCTGATGTTAGAGTTTGTGAGCCTGTAAAGAATCAGAAAAATGTTTATTTACTTGAAGTGCTTGTTTTGCTTGAAAGCTATCAGAAAGTTGCAAGGCCCGGTCAGTTTTATCTTATTAAAAGTGAAAATTCCAGCGTACAGTTTGGCCGCCCGATCAGTGTTTATTCTACTTCAGAAGGAGTTGAAGTAAACGGAAAGCGTCCTGTAAAAATTCAGTTTATGATTCTGGAAAAAGGAACCGGGACAAAAGAGTTATGTCACTTAAAGCCAAACGATAAAATTTATCTGGAAGGCCCTTTGGGAAATACATTTGAATTATTGGAAGGCATAGAAAAAGATAAGCTTTCACCACAAATCTGTATTGTTGGCGGTGGAATCGGTGTTGCTCCCGTTGCAAATTTTGCTTCATCACTCGAAGAAAAAACTTATGATTTTTACGCAAGTTTCAAAAGCTATTCGTATGGCCTGGAAAATATAAAGCCCTGCCATTTAACGATTACAACCGACGATGGCTCTGAAGGTGTAAAGGGAATGCTACCTCAAGCCTTAACGGCTGATACAATCCGTTTGTTTGGCTACAAAGTAATTTATGCCTGTGGTCCTACTCCAATGCTTGCCTATATTCAGCAGATCTGTAAGGAAACCGGAATCAAATGCTTCTTGAGCATGGAAAAGAAAATGCTTTGTGCTGTTGGTGCCTGCCTTGGCTGTACGACAAAAACTACAGAAGGCAATAAAAGAGTTTGCAAAGACGGACCAGTTTTTGACGGTGACATTATTGAGTTCGAAAAAAATACCTGTAAAAAAAGAGAAGCCCTTGGTGAAAATGAAAGTCCAAAGCTGGAAGTTACTGTTGCCGGCGTTAAGTTCAGGAATCCTGTAATTGCTGCCAGCGGAACTTTTGGATACGGCCAGAATTACCGCGGATTTTTTGACGTAAATCTTTTAGGCGGAATCTGCTCAAAGGGACTTACTCTGAATCCAAAAAGCGGAAATGAAGGCGAGCGAATTCTAGAAATTGCTGGCGGCGATATAAATTCAATTGGACTTGAAAATCCGGGAGTAGAACATTTTATAGAAGAAGAACTTCCTGAAATGCTTAAGCTTGATACTGTTTCCATAGCAAATCTTGCAGGCAGCGACTTAGAGTCTTATGTTAAAGGTGCAGAGCTTCTGGATAAAACGGAAATAAAGGCGATTGAATTGAACATCAGCTGCCCGAATGTTAAAGCCGGCGGTATGGCCTGGGGCATGGAAAAAGAAGCTGCGTTTGAATGTGTTTCTGCCGTAAGAAAAGCAACAACTAAACCTTTAATCGTAAAGCTTTCTCCAAATGCTCCGGACTTAATTGGTGTTGCTCTTTCCTGTATAGAAGCAGGAGCAGATGCCTTAAGTTTAATCAATACAATTCAGGCAATAGCAATTGATATAGAAAAAGTAAAACCTGTGTTCAACAATGTTAAAGCCGGAATGTGCGGACCAAGTGTAAAACCAATTGCACTTAGAATGGTGTATGATTTATATGCTGCAATTCAAAAATTGCCGGAAGAAAAACGGGTTCCGATTATCGGCTTAGGTGGAATCAGTAAATGGGAAGATGCAGTAGAGTTCATTATGGCTGGTGCAAATGCAATTCAGGTAGGAACAGCAACATTTTTTAATCCTACAGCAATGGTTGAAATTGTCAGCGGGCTTAGAAACTTTATGAAGACACACGGATATAAATCAATAGATGAAATGTGCGGACTCGTGCATCAGCATCAATTGTAAACTTGTGAAAAATTCATTATCTTTTGAAGGTAAATAAAAAGCAGCGGAGATTTTTATGGCAAGCGAAGAATTAGAAAAAAAAGTAAAAGAAGTTCTTGAAATATTCAGACCACAGTTAATGGCAGAAGGCGGTGACATGGAATTTGTTCGAATCGACGAAGAGAATAAACTGCACTTAAAGCTTTTAGGCGCTTGTGACGGCTGTCCTATGGCTGTAATGACACTAAAGATGGGAATAGAACGCTATATGAAAGAAGCTTGCCCTGAAATTACTGAAGTTGTTTCTGATAACTAAAAACGAATAACTGATAAATGGAAGAAAAAAATGAAAGCAGAAAAAGATAAGTTTGTTGCAATTCACTACACATTAAAAGATGATGATGGAAATTTAATAGATTCTTCAAGAGATTCTCAGCCTCTGGGATATATTCAGGGAAATAACTACCTTCTGCCAAAATTAGAAGAAAGAATAAACGGCTGTGAAGAAGGTGAGACTTTTTCAATTGTTATAGAAGCAAAAGACGGTTATGGCGAATACGATCCAAATGCTTTAATAGAAGTTCCGCGCGAAAATTTTGAAATAGAAGCTCCTATAGAAATTGGAATGCAGTTTCAGGCAATGACTCCTTACGGGGCACAGGTTGTTACTGTAAAAAAGGTTGATGAAAAAACTGTTACCGTAGATTCAAATCACGCATTAGCTGGAAAGCGACTTCACTTTGATGTAGAAGTTATAGAAGTAAGGGATCCTTCTGAAGAAGAAATAAAGCTGCTTAATTCTAGCGGTGGCTGCGGCTGCGGTGGTGACTGCTCTTGCGGCGGAGACTGTGGCGGTGACTGCGGAGGCGATTGTTCTTCAGGCGGTTGCGGTGGCTGCGGCGGTTGCAACTAATATCTTTTGAACTGAAAGCTCCTTCTGCTCGTTGCTGATATTGATTTTTACATCGCACATTTTTTCATACAGAGAAGTTCTTTCTACATAGAAATCGTGAAAAATCTTTTTAGCGTCTTCTATGTTCTTAGGATTTTTCTTTGCAATAAAAGCCGGGAGATTTCCCAGTGTGCCGTCGGGGTCAATGCGTGCTTCCATCATTATTCTTTTAAAGGCCACTTCTTCTTCGACCTGCAGGAATACAACTTTGCCTGTGTTTTTCAATTCATTAAATGCTTCTGTGTTATTGCAGATTCCCCCACCTGTTGCAATTACAGCCTTTATATTTTCAGCATTAATTTTTTTTATAAGAAAGGAGCAGGCTTTTTTCTCGCTCGTCATAAAAGCTTCTTCACCTTTCTCTTTATAAATCTGGCGGCAGGTTTTTCCTGTCTGTTTCAAAATCAAATCATCAGTGTCGAAAAATGTTGCATCTGTTTTTTTTGCCAAAAGCTTTCCGAGTGTAGATTTACCGCAGTGTTTTATTCCAACTAAAATAATGTTTTCCATAGAATTGATTTGCCTTTTACTAAAAATTATCCGTGAAAAATCAGAAAGATTGCCGGCACTTTATTTATTGCAGGTTCAGGAAGCTTTTTCCATTCTTCAATTGTATGCGTGTGAATGTATTCTGCTTCTGTTGTAATTCCTGCAGCAACACAAAGTCTGGTTTGTTTTCTGCATGTAGAAAGTATTGTCTCAAACATTTTTAAATTTCTGTAGGGTGCTTCTATAAACAGCTGTGTCTGATTTTCGTTCCAGGCCCTGTTTTCTAACTGGTGGATTTTACTTGCGCGCTCACCAGGTTTAACCGGTAAGTATCCGTTGAAGGAAAAACTCTGTCCGTTGAATCCGCTTGCCATGACAGAAAGAATCATTGATGAAGGACCAACCAAAGGGATTACAGGAACATTTTTGTTCTGTGCCATTTCTACAACTAAAGCACCAGGGTCAGCAACTGCGGGACAGCCGGCATCAGAAATAATTCCTATAGATTGTTTTTGTTTTAAAATTGGATCCAGATAGTGACCGATTGTTTTTGCATCAGTGTGTTCGTTTAATTCTTCAAAGTGCAGGGAATCAATGTCAATTTCCGGGGCTAAAAGTTTTAGAAAGCGGATAGCACATTTTTTACTTTCTACAACAAAAAATTTTATCTGCTTTACGACTTCTTTGTTATAGGAAGGAAGCGTTTTTTCGATTAGAGAGGAATCGGAGCTTTCTCCCAGGGTGCAGGGAATTAAATAAAGGGCTGTTTTTATATTCATAAAGCTATTGCCTGCCTTGAAAGTTCTGTAATTCTATTCCAGTTTTTTTCCCTGATTAAATCTTCGCTTATCATCCATGAGCCGCAGAGAGCAATTACATTCTTGCAGTTTAAATATAGTTTTTTATTTTCTTCGTTGATTCCACCGGTCGGGATAAAACTTACCTGGGGGAAAGGTCCTGAAAGTGCCTTTAGCATTTTTGTTCCGCCGGAAATTTCTGCCGGGAAGAATTTAAGGACGCTGAGATTTTTTTGCAGGGCCTGTTCAATTTGGGAAGGACTGTTAACGCCCGGGAAGATTGGCATGGAATTTTCTACACACCAGTCTACTGTGGCGGGATTAAATCCTGGTGAAAACAAAAACTGTGCACCTGCGTCTTTAGCTTTTTTTGCAAGGTCGGGATTTATAACAGTTCCGGCAGCAACAAGCATTTGCGGAAATTCTTTGCACACGCAGCTGATACATTCACTGATTTTTGAAAAGCCTTCGCGTCCGTGTAATGTGCGGAAAGTGATTTCTATATTTTTTATGCCGCCTTTTAACAGGGCTTCTGCAGCATGTAATGCATCATCTAAAGATTCCAGCTTTACAACAGGAATAATTTTTGCATCATTTATTTTTTTTGTAATTTCTTCAAACATAAAAAGCTCCGCACACTATTTTTCTTTAATTATAATGGCCGAAACTAGTTTCATCAATTCAAAAATGTATCCGCTCCCAGAAAAGACAGACTGCTCCACACGGTTCTGCATGTGGTGGTTGAGCGTGTCGGGGCAACGCCCGCCACCACGACCGTGTTTAAACTCTTTCAGGTGGTTTCGATACGCTGCGCTACTCAACCACCGCGTTTTTGATCTGTCAGTGACTTAACTACCGCGTATTTTTTCCTTGTTATTTCACTCATCCCCCTGTACAAGATAAAGATGCTGGTTAACGGGTGTAAGTAAAAATTTCACCCTTCTTAGCTGGATCATAGATTTCGAATGGGTTTATTTTATAGTATGGTGTATCAGATTCTTCATCATCAAATGTAGGGTTTTCATTTTCTATTTCTATGAAGTGTAATTCTACATCAATACAGAATTTAACTGATGATAAATCTTCTTTTTCTTGACAATAAGCATTTAAATATTCTCTTAAGTTAAAGTCCAAATTTTCTGCACCGGTTGTTGCGGCATCAAATGTGAAGAGTCCAAATAAATTATTGTTTTCATTAGAGCCATCTGGGTCAGCTGTTGAATTGTCTGCAAGGTAAATGATTGGATTAGCTTTCAATGTATATTTGTCTGATGCAAAACGAATTGGGCTTAATGTAAGTGTTTTAGTTGAGTCATCATATGAAGGGTTGCCCATATTATAACTGATTTCACCGT
>JAEELR010000162.1 GCA_016282835.1 Treponema sp.
GTAATTGGTGCTACAACAAATGTTAATCTGGATTCGTCAAATATATACTATGGAAAGTTCCTCTCATTCCATCAGGTTGGATATAAATTTACGAAGAATTTTTCCGTTACATATTATGAGTCAATTGTTTTTGGAAATAGACTGGATCCAATGTATTTAATGCCTGTTCCATTCGGAGTTTGTGAATCAATTACCGGTAATAAAGATAATTTACAAATGGGATTAACATTTAAATATATGCCGCTGAACGGACTTATGTGGGCAACTGATTTATTAGTAGATTCATTAAGTCTTGGTGAATTATTTGATTTTAATCTGGATTCAAAAAACTGCTTTGCATTTAAAACAGGCGTTATTTACACTCCTGAAAATTCTGTCTGTACAAGAGTAAGCTTAAATTATATTTTGGTTTCTCCATATACTTATACCCACAGCGAATTTGATGATGTTAACGAAACAAAAATTTCTAAAACAACAGTCAACTATCAGAACTATACAAATAATGGAATTAAAATGGGTGCCCGCTATGAGCCGAATAGTGATGGTATAGATTTATCAATTGATTTCATTCCTTCTGCACATTTTCATTTGAATGTATCTTCAAGTTTTACACGCTTCGGAAATATCTGTGAAAATCTTTCAACCCGTGATGCTGTAAATTATTTGCTCGCAGATGAAGGAGTGTATTCAACCGGCGGCACAGTCTTTACACATTCTATGTATGCTAATGAAAGCGGTAATAAAGTTTCTTCAGCATGGAATTCATTTAATATGTTCAAGCAGAGAAATGTAATGTATGTAATTCAGGAAGGCATAAACTGTGAATATGAGTTCCCTTCGTTTTACAAAAATAAAATACATGTTTCTTTAACTTTTGGCTGGCTCTTTGAATACATTCATAATTATGGTGCCACAAATGATATGTTCCCCGGCGGATTAATTACAAAAGGAACAAATGATACTGGCGAGTTAATTTATATTTACAACAACGGTGATGTTTACTGGCATTATACAGAAGAAGATAATATGGTTGCTTTCTTCAGGGATGTATGGGCCGATAAGCTCGAAGACAGATTAAATAATTATTTTACACTTGGCATAAAAATTAAATTCTAGGATAAAAAATGAAAATCGAATATGACAGAATAAAACTTTCTCAGACCTACTTAGGAAAACTAGGTGAGCTCACTCTTAAGGGTGGAAATATCAAGCAGTTTGAAAAGCAGCTTGTAAGCAATTTAAAATATTCCCTTGCTTCAAAAGAAATTGTTACTTACATAAAATCCGGACGCTTATATTTGCATTGCGAAGAAACTTCCTGTGCTGCAGTAGAGTTTGCTTTAAACCATTTAATTGGTCTTACAGGCTGGGCAAAAGTTCAATCAGTAGAAAAAACTCTCGACGGAATTAAAGCAGCAGTTTTAAAAGAAGGCTTAGAAGCAAAAAAGAATGGAGCAAAATCCTTTAAAATAGATGCAAGACGTGAAGACAAATCTTTCCCGTTGAATTCATACGAAATTGCAATTCAGGCTGCAGGCGTTTTATATGATGACGGCACTCTGACAGTTGATGTTCATAAACCTGATGTAGTAATTTCAGTTGAAGTTCGTGACAACTGTTATGTTTATTGTTCACAGAAAAAAACTTGCAGGGGCTTACCGGTAGGCGTTAGTGGAAAGGGCTTGCTTTTGCTGAGTGGAGGAATAGACAGTCCTGTTGCCGGCTATAGAATGATGAGGCGCGGAATGAAAGTTGAATCAATCTATTTCCATTCATATCCATATACTTCGCAGGAAGCCCAGGAAAAAGTTGAAACACTTGCAAAAAAAATAGCTTTATATGGCGTTGAGTCACATTTAAATATTGTTTCTTTCACAGATGTTCAAATGAAAATAAAGCAAAAGGCTCCAGAAGAGTATTCAACTTTAATGCTCAGACTTTGTATGATGAAGTGTGCAAACTTGCTCGCAGAACGAATTCACTCGCAGTGTATTATAACCGGCGAAAGTTTAGGGCAGGTTGCAAGCCAGACGATTGAAAACTTAACTGTTACCGAAAGCTTTGCCCAGTATCCTTTGCTCCGGCCGTTAGTTGGAATGGATAAAGAAGAGATTGTTGAAACTGCATTACAAATAGGAACTTACGAAACATCAATTTTGCCTTACGAAGACTGCTGTGTTTTATTTAGCCCGAAACATCCTGTGTTAAAAGCAGATGTAGAAGAAGCCCTAGAAATTTATAAAGAACTTGAAGTTGATGATTTAATTCAAAAAGCTTTTGATGAGCGAAAAATAATTCACTATTCGATTACAAAAGAAATAGAGAATTTATTTTCCTAAATCAAGCATCCTTCTGTTCCAGTCTTCAGGCGGATCTTCAATGATTGACCAGTCAAAGTCTAAAATTCCGTGAGGCGGGAACAAAGGCTTTCTGTCAGGAACTCTTCTGGAATTATCACTTTCAACAATTTCCTGCATTGTCCTTGTATCTGCAAGGCGCGAAAGATAAGGAGAGGAAAGACACAGGATTGTAGAAGTTTTTATAAAATAATTTACGCTTCCATTTTCAGTTTCTTTTGTTTGCGGTAAAAGAGTTTCGTTGTAAACTGCATTTTTTAAAAATTCATTTTTGGCTTCATTTGTTTCGCGCTTAGTATTTCTGATTAAAGTTCTTCGTCCTAAAGTGCAGGTATAAACCGTATCTGCAAGCTTTAAGTGTTTCGGCAGTTCTGCATTAATATTTTCATCGATTAAGTTTGCTTTTGCATTTGAGTCAAAATCAAGAGTGCAGGGCCAGTAGCGGATTTTATATAAAGCTTCATTGGAAAAATACAGGCAGGTTAATTCTTTTTTCTGTACGGATGGGCTTATTAAAATTCCTTTTGAAAGTCCCCAGTCCCGCCAGAAGGAATTTATGTTATCGCTTAATTCAAGAATTTGTCCTTCATTTACATAGTCCGGTGTTGGAAAAAAACTTGTGTCCCTGATTAAAAAGTTTAAATACAAATTGTCTTCAATTACGGCAACCGGCACATGATAAGTTTCTTTTCTGTTCGGGTATTTAATCAAAATGTCCCAGGCGCCGCTTTTCTGGTCACTCTGCGTTAAGGGAATGTATTTTATTTGCAGTTCTTCGGCCTTGCTTTTTGCCGTGTCAGAATTGATTTCCCGTTTATATTTTTCACTGTACTTTTCACTTTCTGCTGCTCTGTCATCGTACCAGGTAAAATAAAGGCGTAAAACTATCTGCGGGATATTGACATTTTCACCAGCAAAATAGTCTGTGTCAAAAATTACAAAGCGTGAAGAATTGCTCCAGATTCCGGCAAGAAGAGGAGGGCAGCTTGATGAAGCTTCGTTCCAGGATTTGTTGCCGGCTTCTGGTGCCAATACTGTTTTTTTTTGCGCAAATACTGGTGCAAGTGAAATAAAAAAAACCGCGAGGCATAAACAGATGTTTTTCTTTCCAGTATTTATTTTCCGCATTTAACTTTTTGAATCAATAAAAATTATCGCTTAACAAACTGAATGTAATCCAGATTCATCATTGTATCTCCATCTTTTTTAGGAGAGTTTGCCTGAATTGTGATTAAAACCGTGCGGGGCTCATCAAGTGTAAAATAAACTGGAACTCTTGTAGTAAGCTCCCAGATTCCGAGTGGAGGTGTGCTTGGGTAAACGCGGTATGGAACATCATCAATATAAACATAGAAAGCACTGTTTTCTGTTTTAAACGCTTTTTCACTTATAAGACATTCATAGGTTCCTGCAGGAAACTTCACCTTTAATTTTGCTGTTGAACCGTCGTCTAAAAGCCGTGCACAGTAGTTTCCGCTTGCTTCTTCATCGTACATAACAACAAAGCGGTCTAAAAGCATATACTCAATTTCATATCTGATGCCGACGCCTGTGTATTCAATTACAGGTAATTCGGTTACTTCAGGTGGAATTGGAATAGTTTCGTATGGAAGCTTGACCAGCGATTTTGAGGATTTGCAGGAAAATGAAACTATAGAAAACAATATTAATAGTAAGAAAGTAAAATTCAAAAAATTATTTTTAGAGTTCAACTTAAACAAAACAGGACCTCCACGGGCTCAAGACTTAAATTTAATGTACTTCAATTTTAGCATAGAAAAAACTGATTTACAACTTAGGAACTCTAGGACGCGCCATATTCTTAAGCATATTCTGCAGCAAAGCATGAGCATCTTCTGCAGAAACTTCCTGAGAAGGTTCGTGGTATTCAGTTAAGTTCACGGGAATTTCATCTAAAAATCTGCTTGGTTCACATTCTACAGTTGCATTCATTTTACGCCTGTTTTTGCAGGAAGAAATTAAAAGCCTGTCTCTGGCACGGGTAACTGCAACATAAAAAAGCCGCCTTTCTTCTTCAACCGCAGCATCACCTCCGTCCATAACAGCCCTCGCGTGCGGCATAAGTCCTTCTTCAGCGCCTGCAATAAACACAACAGGAAACTCAAGACCCTTACTTGCATGAACCGTCATCAGATTAACCTTGCCCTTATCTTCTTCACCGTCATCCAAATCATCGCGGGACAAAAGTGTAATTCGGTTCAAATATGCATATAAACTCGTGTCCTCATAGTCTGGATTGTTTTCCCATTGCTCCATACTGCGGATAAAGCTTTCTATATTCATGTATTTAAATCGTGCAGCCTTTTCGCTCTTTGGGTTTTCGCTGATTAAATAATCGAAGTAATTTATATCTTCAACCATTTTCTTAACTTTTTTACTCAAGCCCTTTCCGCTGAGCATAGATTTGCACTCTTCTATTAAAGAAGAAAACTCTGCTAAATCGGCCCTTACTTTTTCTGAAACAGGACACTCCTGTTCACTGCAGGTCAAAATCCCCTGAATTGCATCCCACAAGGAATAATGAATTCTGTCTGCCACAGTATTTATCGCCTCAATTGTAGCCCTTCCGATTCCTCTTCTGGGTGTATTTAAAATTCTTAGCAGATTAATATCATCATCGTGGTTCGAAATAACCCTGAGGTAGCTGATAATGTCCTTAATCTCTTTGCGGTCAAAAAAACTTGTGCCGCCGCTCATAGTATATGGAATATTATTTTCAAGTAACGCTTCTTCAATCGCACGGCTTTGAGTATTTGCACGCATTAAAACGCCAAACTCATCATAGTTTCTCTGTTCTTCTGAGCTTATTCTCAAAATACTTTCGGCAATAAAATCAGCCTCACTTGCTTCGTTTTCAGGATTATACAGTTCAATAGGTTTTCCGCTGCCGTTTCCCGACCATAACTCTTTGTCTTTTCTATTCGTATTGTGTTTTATAACACCGTTCGCAGCCGCAAGAATTGTACCCGTTGAGCGATAATTCTGTTCCAGGCGGA
>JAEELR010000163.1 GCA_016282835.1 Treponema sp.
CCAAAAAAGAACGCAGCTGAATGTGAGCAATTAAATCTCCGTAACGGCGCAAAGGACTTGTAACCTGGCTGTACATTGAAAGGCCCAAAGCACAGTGCATTGCTGGCGTAACGCCGACACTTCGTTTTTTCATACAGCGCCTTAACTGGTACTGGCCGGCAAGCCCCTCACATATTTTTGCAGGAATATCACTTTCACTCTGGCTTATATACGGAAACGGAATATTATTTTCGAACGCAAACTTTGCTGCCCCTTCACCAGCCAGAAGCATCATCTCGCGAATTACATCATTACTTTCATAATGAACGCTTTCTTTTATAGAAACTATTTTTGTCTCTTTATCAACATACAAATCTACTTCCGGAGTTGAAATTGTAATTGCCCCGGACTTCTTTCTTCTTTCAAAATTTTTCCTGGCGATTTCAAAAAATATTTTTAACTTTTCACTGTCCTTATTTTCTTCCGCCTGCTTATATGTCAAACGCTCAACATTTACTTTTGTTTTTAATACTTCACAGGATTTTATGCTGCAATCATCATTCAGCTCAATTTTAAAACTCAAGGCATAACTTTCTTTTTTCAGGCCCAAAGCATAATCTTCAAGACAATCCTCGCTGAGCATTCTTACGGCACCTTCAGGAAGATACAAAGTTGTTCCGCGGGACATTGCAACTTTATCAATAAGGCTGTCAACTTTCACTGTACTTGCAGGGTCAGCAATATGAACCCAAAGATACTTTCCGTCATAACTGATAGCATCATCCGGATCCGTAGAAGTTTCACCGTCTATAGCATAGGCTGCTTCCTTTACGCAAAAACGCTCTTCTTCCGGCGGGCTCTCAAGACTCACATCAGAAGACTGCATTGAACATCCCCAGCGCGAAGGATAAGGATTTCTTGTGATGCTCCAGATTCCTAAATCAAGCAAAAGCTTATGGGCGCGTTCAGGAGTTTCTTTTATTTTTGCTTCACTTAAAGTTTTACTTCTGTCAGTTTTTCCCAGAGCCAAAGCTTCTACATCTACCATATATTTTGTGTCGTCAGGCAAAAGTTTATGCTGTTTAAGACGCTGTATAAAATTCTGTCTTTCTTCCAGCTCCTTACCCTTTTCATTTTCTTTCTTTATAATCTCATCAATCTGCGCTTTAGTTCTGACAGAAAAACAAATCTTTCCTTCCAGACTTGATTTATAATCCTGCATAAAAAATAAAGTGTTCTTTATAGAAACATAAATGCACCACGCATTTTGAGAAGTTAATGCAGTAAACAGCGAAACAAGTTCATTAAACTCTATAAGAGAATCTTTGGTGCTTTCATCAGAAACTAAAAGTTCCCAGGCATCCTTTATCTGTAAAAAAATTTCTTCGCTTTGATTTAAGCTATAGATATCCTCTTCTTTGCATGCATTTTCTTTTGAAAACGAAATGACTTTTTCCAGTGACTCAATCTGATCAAATAAAAACAGCACATCTTTTTCGCGGACATTTTGAGTAGAATAAACTGCACTCTTTGTCTGTGTTTCAGGTGATGAAATATATTTTATACTGAATTTTCCGTTTACAATATTTGATGTAACTATTGCAGGCTGATTTTTATAAATGACAAGTGATTTTTCTTTTATCATAAATATATTCTATACAATTTTTAAATATAAAAAAAGCCACCAGAAATGTCTGGTGACTTCTAAAAATAAAGTGTTAAATCAAAAATTATTTAGATTCTGATTCAGCAGCTTCTGCCTTTGCAGCCTTTGCAGCTTCTTTTTCAGCCTTAGCCTTAGCTTTTGCTTCAGCCTTTGCAGCTTTCTTAGCAGCCTTAGCAGCCTTTGCAGCTTCTTCAGGATCATCAATTGCTGTATTGATTGTTACTTTATCGTATCCAACTTCACCTGTAATAAGGTTCTTTAACCATGGAGCCTGGATATCTTCACAGATATTTACTTCTTCATCAGGATTTTCCGGGCTCTTAACAAAGAACTTACAGCGAGCCATTGCTGGTTCAAAGTTTACAGTTTCACCCAATTTGAATGATTCTTTTGTAGAAGCCTGAACACGAGCAATAATATTCTGTCCGCGAGTTGCCAGGAAGAGGTGTGTTTCTGCACCCAAAGGCTCTTTGTTAGAAATCTTCATCTGCATATTATTTACTGCAACTGGTGCTTCACAATATGTCAAATCTTCTGGACGAACACCGAAGTATACTTCTTTGCCAACATAGTTCTTAAGCTTTTCAGCCTGTTCTGTTGTTGGTGTAAGCTCGAATGTACCTTCATCTGCTACAATCTGATCACCCTTCTTTTTGATTGTTACTGTGAGGAAGTTCATTGGAGGAGATCCGATAAAGCCTGCAACGAATTTGTTTACAGGATGGTTGTAAAGATAAAGTGGTTCACCAATCTGCTGAACGTGACCGTCTTTCATTACAACGATTTTTGTACCCATTGTCATAGCTTCAATCTGGTCGTGAGTAACGTAAATCATTGTTGCCTGAAGTCTCTGGTGTAATGAAGCAATTTCTCCACGCATTGTTACACGGAGTTTTGCATCAAGGTTAGACAAAGGTTCATCGAACAAGAATACTTTTGGATTACGAACGATAGCACGACCTACAGCAACACGCTGGCGCTGACCACCAGAAAGTGCCTTTGGTTTTCTGTCGAGGTAACCAACCAAACCTAAGCTGTTTGCAGCTTCATCAACACGTCTCTTGATTTCAGCCTTATCCATTTTGCGGATTTTA
>JAEELR010000164.1 GCA_016282835.1 Treponema sp.
TTCCTTTTATTTCTTATAATAAGTCTTATACCACTCCGCAAATTTCCCAAGCCCTTCTTCCAAACTTGTACTAGGCTTAAAACCAAAGTCCCGTTCTAGTTCTGTTACATCTGCATAAGTCTGATATACATCGCCAGGCTGCATAGGTAATAATTCTTTTTTTCCTGGTTCAGAAATAATGCCTTCTTTAATCAAACAGTTTTCAAGAATCTCTACAAAGTTCATAAGGCTGGAAGGTTTGTTGTTGCCGATGTTGTAAACTTTGTATGGGGCGCCGTCTTCGGTTTCGGCGGGAGTTTTTTGCATTACGTTTACAATTCCGGTTACAATATCGTCAACGTAAGTAAAGTCGCGGTACATATCACCCATGTTGTAAATCTGGATTGGCTCGCCTTTTACAAGTTTGTTTGTGAACTTAAAATATGCCATATCTGGACGGCCCATTGGTCCGTATACAGTAAAGAAACGCAAGCCAGTTGAAGGAATCTTATAGAGCTTTGAATATGCATGTGCAAAAAGCTCGTTTGATTTTTTTGTTGCAGCATACAAAGAAACAGGATTATCAACTTTATCTTCTGTAGAATATGGAACCTTTTTATTTGAACCATAAACACTTGAACTTGAAGCATAAACAAGATGTTCAACCGGATTATCAGATTCCATTGTAGAACGACATGCTTCAAGGATATTGTAGAAACCTATCATGTTAGACTGAATATAAGCTTCTGGATTTGTGATTGAATAACGTACTCCAGCCTGAGCGGCGAGGTTCACAATTATAGAAGGTTTATATTTTCCAAAAACAGAATCAACAGTTTTTTTATCGGAGATATCTCCTTTGATGAAAGTAAAATCTTTATTAAGATTTTTTAACATTGAAAGACGTTCTTCTTTAAGGGAAACATCGTAATAATCGGTAATTGAATCAAGACCTATGATTTTTACATTATCAACTGATTCAAGAAGTTTTTTACACAAGTAACTACCTATAAAGCCAGCAGCACCGGTTACTAAAATAGTTCTATTTTCTAAAGCTAATTTAGTCATTTATTTGTTCTCCATAAATTACATTCTTCCATCAAGGAATTTACCTGTTTCTTTATGATTAAAATTAGGTATCATCCAATTAAACAAGTCTATTAATTCTCCTCGACTCCACTCACCTTTATTTTTCATAGCTTCAATTGTTTCTGAAAATTTAGCAAGCTTTGATTCATCAAAATCTACGGGATTTTTTATAATACCAAGAGATTCAAACTTATCCATTACTAAAGTTTCTTTATCTGTATAGAATTCTTCAAAATCCTTCTCACCAGTTGTATCACTCTTAAAGAAATAGACTGGATATTGATGTTTTGATTTTAGTTCATTAACACGAGAACGAGCTTCATCTTCAGTCGCACACAGTACAGGTTCGTATCCAAGATTACGAAGATATTTTTCTGCAATACTGCTGAATGTTACAAGATTCAAATCATGGTCAAGTTTTGGGAAGAAAACATCGCGGTTTTCACCAAGAAGACAAGACATTACACAAAGCTGGCCAGCCTCTTTTGGAGTAACAAAATAGCGACGAACATCATTAGGTGCACTCAAAGGCTGATTCTTATCAAGTCGACGATTGAAACCATAAAGTAAACTGCCGTCGCTAAATGCAACATTTGCAAAACGGGCTGTACTTACAGGCATTTCAACAGAACGACGATTCAAGAAGAACTCCATAATACGCTTACTAGCCCCCATCATGTTTACAGGGTTCGCGGCCTTGTCAGTTGAAACACAGAAATATTTTTTTGCACCACATTCTTTTGCCATAAGCATAGTGTTATCGGTATTGAAGATGTTTGTATCAATCATACGCATAAGAGTGTAAGGATCTTTTTCACTACGTACATGTTTCAGTGCAGATGTATTAAACACATAATCATAGCCACCGATGCGTTTTCTCTGTTCGTTAATAAAAGCACGGAAAATTTCACTTCCACAATCCAACGCAAATGTTGCAAATTCGCCATCACCATAACCAACGCTTGAACGAATATCACGCACAAGCTCAACCATATTGTTTTCACTAATATCAACAACATGAAGAACCTTTGGATTACGAGCAAATAATTCACGACAGATTGCAGAACCAATTGTACCAGCACCACCAATTACGAGAAATCGAGAATTACGGATTGTTTCAGATAGATATGCTTCATTAACAGAAATATCTTTTTCAAAGAGCGGTGCTGTACGACCAATAAGGGGAAGAATATTGTCTTGCATAATTATTATCTCCTAAAGTTATATATATTGCTCCAATTCAGCTGGAATTGGTGGTAGATTTTTGAAAGCTGTATGCCATTTCTTTGAAGCAGGATGTAAAACAGCTTCTGCTGTCATAAAAATCAATTTGAAATATAAGAATATATTTTTATGTTCAATATACCAGCATTCAAGTTGTCCCTTGTAAGGCTGAATAATTTTCTGATGGAATGTATCAGGATCTTCCATTGAAGATAATATATTTTCCTCATCACGAAATGCAATTGATGCTAATCCTGTTAGTCCTGGTCTAGCATATTTAAATTTATCTCTACACCATTCAGGATATGCCATATAATGAGCTTTTACAGTTGGACGATAACCAACAACACTCATCTGCCCAATGAAAATATTTATAAGTTGAGGAAGTTCATTAATTTTGGTTTTTCTCAAGAATTTTCCCATAGGCAAAATACGAGGGTCATTCTTTGTTGTATATAATCCACCTTGCATATTTGGAGAATTTCTAAGCATTGTAGCGAATTTTAATACTTTGAATTCTTTTCCACCTTTTCCAA
>JAEELR010000165.1 GCA_016282835.1 Treponema sp.
AGAACACCCATAGTGCCGACAATGTTTTCTTTTGCAACAAGACCTGTTATGGAAGCAACAGCAGCCTGCCAGTTACCCCAGCCGAGAGGTCTGAAAATCCATGCGATAAGTCCGCCGAGTTTTGCAAGAATACTTACATTCATCTGATCTTCTTCGAGCATTCCAAAGCCTTCTTCTGCCCAGCCAAAGTTAGAAAGGAACCAGATTACGATTGTTGAAAGAAGGATGATTGTTCCTGCTTTTTTGATGAAAGACCAGCCGCGTTCCCACATAGAGCGCATTACGTTACCGAATGTTGGCCAGTGATAAGCAGGAAGCTCCATAACGAAAGGAGCAACTTCACCCATGAAAGGCTTTGTCTTTTTAAGAATGATTCCCGAACTGATAATTGCCGCAATACCGATAAAGTATGCTGAAGTTGCAACCCAAGCCGAGCCACCAAAAATTGCTCCTGCTACAAGTGCGATGAACGGAACCTTAGCACCGCAAGGAATAAAGGTTGTTGTCATAATAGTCATTCTGCGGTCGCGTTCATTTTCGATTGTGCGGCATGCCATAATACCAGGAATACCACAACCAGTTCCAATAAGAACAGGAATAAATGATTTTCCAGAAAGTCCAAAGCGGCGGAAGATACGGTCAAGAATAAATGCAATACGAGCCATATAACCACAGGCCTCAAGAAATGCAAGGAAGATAAACAATACAAGCATCTGCGGTACAAAGCCGAGTACAGCACCAACACCGCCAACAATACCGTCTATAATCAAGCCCTTAAGCCAGTCTGCACAGCCGATTTTGTCTAAGCCGCTTTCAATAACTGCCGGTACGCCAGGAACCCAGATTCCAAAGTCTGCAGGATCAGGTCCTTCTTCACCATATTTTTCAACCATCGCATTAGCTTCTGCAATTGCATCTTCTGTAATTTCGATTGGTTCAGAAACTTCCATTGTTTCATCATCAACTGTAACATAAGTTGTTTCACCAGCTTCTGCGGCTTCAAGAATTGCAGCTGTGTCACCGAACTCTTCTGCGGCTTCTTCATAAGCAGCAGTACCAATTCCAAAAAGATGATATCCGTCTCCGAACAGACCGTCATTTGCCCAGTCTGTTGCAGCAGCTCCTACACTTACCATAGAAACATAGTAAACAAGCCACATTACAACTGCAAAAATAGGGAGTGCAAGCCAGCGGTTTGTTACAACGCGGTCAATCTTATCTGAAGTCGAAAGCTTACTGCGGTTCTTCTTTGTCACACAGTTTTTGATTATTGATTCAATATACTTATAGCGCTCTGCAGTTATAATCGATTCTGAATCATCATCAAGTTCTGCCTCGCAAGATTTAATGTCTGACTCAATATGTGAGAGCATATCCTTACTGATTCCCAGTGCCTTGATTACTTTTTCGTCGCGTTCAAAAAGCTTTACTGAATACCATCGCTGCTGTTCTGCCGGTAAATCATGTACGCATGCTTCCTCGATATGTGCAAGTGCATGTTCTACACAGCCTTCAAAGCGGTGCTTGTACATCATCGGCTTTTTTTCGTTAGCTTTTTTTACTGCAATTTCTGCTGCTTCAATGCATCCTGTTCCCTTAAGGGCAGAAATAGCAACTACAGGGCAGCCAAGTTCTTTTTCCATTTGTTCAAGATGAATCTTGTCTCCGTTCTTCTTAACGATGTCCATCATGTTTACTGCTACAACCATTGGAATGCCGAGTTCTGCAAGCTGTGTCGTAAGGTAGAGGTTTCGCTCAAGGTTTGTACCGTCTACAATGTTGAGGATTGCATCCGGTCGTTCCTTTACAAGATAGTCGCGTGAAACTACTTCTTCGAGAGTGTAAGGTGAAAGGGAGTAGATGCCCGGCAAGTCAGTTACTGTTACTTCACCGTTAGAGCCCTTGAGTTTTCCTACTTTCTTTTCTACAGTTACTCCAGGCCAGTTTCCGACAAATTGATTAGAGCCTGTGAGCGCATTAAAAAGTGTTGTTTTACCCGCATTAGGGTTTCCTGCTAAAGCGATTTTTATCATTTTACTGAACCTCCACCATTTCCGCATCTGCTTTACGAACCGAAAGTTCATATCCGCGGACTGTAATTTCTACAGGATCTCCAAGAGGGGCTACTTTCCTGACATAGATTTCTACGCCCTTAGTAATTCCCATATCCATGATGCGGCGTTTTACTGCACCTTCACCGTTAAGCTTTTTAACTGTAACGGTTTGACCTGTTTTTGCTTCTTTCAATGTCATTTTTATCTTATATCTCCTATAAATACGTACTGATTATATAATGCAGATAAATATTAGAATAAACTAACTCTGTCTGCAAAAAAAAAATCATGCATTACACAATAACTTTCTGTGCCATTTCACTGCTAATTGCAATGCGGCTGTCTTTTATGAGAACAATTACATTCCCGCAGATTCTTGAAACCACAGAAATTTTTGCACCGGCAACAAACCCGAGATTTTCAAGAAAGCGTCGGGTTTCTTCTTTTCCACTGACTTTTTTTATAAGAAAATCCTCTCCATCGTTCACCATGTTTAAAGGCATTTTGTTTTGCTCCTGAATTACTTAGTTAGTATTTTTAATGTATAGGAATAATTTAGATTAGGATATACTAACTTTATTATTAATATAGTTAGGTACTGATAACTTGTCAATATGTGTTTGAAATAAAATTCTTTTTTACAATCTAAATTTTCTGTGTTAAACTATTTTAAAGTTAATAATTTATTTAAACCAATAGATATCTTTTTTGTGGAGAGTTGTATGAGCAATAAAAGTAAAAAAATATTAGGCGGCATTATAATCGCGCTTGTAAGTATTGTTTTAGTTAATTTTATAGTAAGTAAATATGCAAAAAGTGCTTTTAAGACAAACGCTCGTACTGAAATGGAAAGGCACATTGATAAAAAGACTCTGGAGTTTAGTGCCAGCTTGAATGGTCAGCTTGTGCTTGTCCGCCAGATGATGAAGTCTCCTGCAATTGTTGAATACATGATAAATCCTTATGACAAAGAGATTAAAAAAGCTGCTTTCAAGGAATTTGAAGCTTATTCCAATTCCTTCCTCAGCAAGAGTGTTTTCTGGATTTCAAAAGCAAATATGGAATTCTGGAGCGGAATGCAGTTTTCATATATTGTAGATCCTGACAATCCTGATGATTACTGGTTCAACATGACTTTATATGAAACAGAGGAGTACAACTTCAACATCAACTATAACCCTGTGCTTGATACAACTATGTTGTGGCTAAATGCGGTTGTAAGAGACTCAAATAGAAACCCGGTAGGTATGGTTGGTACCGGTATCCCTCTTACTGACTTTATCAATACAATGTATTCTGGTCTTGAAGATTACATAGAAATGTACCTGTACAATGATTTGCTCGAAATTACAGGTGCTGAAGATTCATCAATCCTTAAGGATAAACTTAATGTAACAGACCGTATTCCTTTCCTTACAACAGTCGATAATGTACCGAAAGAAGTTGTTTCCTATTCAAGACGCGACGGTGAATATGTTCTTGCACCAATTGATTTAGTAAACTGGCACATGGTTCTGTATACAAATTACAGCCATAAGCTTTTCTTTAAGTATGCCATCAGGCCATTTGTAATTTCTGTGGTTGTAGTTTTAATCGTCCTGGCTTTGTTCCTTGTAATTGTAAATATGGTTAATCAGCTTACTGTATTAAACAATGCAGTTGTCGAGCTTTCATAGGGCAATGCTGATTGAACAAAAAGACTTTCAATGAAGTCGAAATCAATCTTCAAAATCTTTAACCAGCTTGTAGAGAGCATGAACAACTTCATCAAGAAATTGCAGGAAATTGTCAGCGAAGTTAAAAATGCCCGCAACGATCTGGACAGAACAGGCCATGCGCTTAATGACTGTACTGATAATACTACAAATGCTATTTCACAAATCAGTGCGATTATAGAAAGATTCGATAAATCAATTTCAACTCAGACTGAGAGTGTTGCTGGAACTGCCGGCATTGTTGGTGAAATCAGTACAAATATCAACTCTCTCGGCAATATGATTATGACCCAGACAAACAGCGTAAGTCAGGCTTCAAGTGCTGTAGTTCAGATGGTTGGAAACATTAACAGTGTAAATTCTTCTGTAACTCAGCTTTCAGAATCTTTCCAGGGCCTGCAGGATAAAACTTTAAACGGCGTGCATAAACAGGAAGATGTTAACAACAGAATCCTGAAAATCCAGGAGCAGTCAAATATGCTTCAGGATGCAAATACAATCATTTCTTCTATTGCAGAACAGACAAACCTTCTTGCTATGAATGCGGCTATTGAAGCAGCTCATGCAGGGGAGGCAGGTAAAGGTTTCAGCGTTGTTGCAGATGAAATCCGTAAGCTTTCGGAAAACTCTTCGGCACAGTCTAAGACAATCGGTGATCAGCTTACAAATATTCAGGCTGCTGTTACAGAAATCGTTGCAGTTTCCCAGGAGTCAAGGGATATGCTTAATTCTTTGTCTTCTGATATTACGGCTACAAATCAGCTTGTAGAAGAAATTACTTCGGCAATGCAGGAACAGAAGAATGGTTCTCAGCAGATTAATGAGTCACTTGAAATTCTGAACAACAACTCAAATGAAGTTCGATATGCTTCTCAGAAAATGGAAGAAGGAAATAACACTGTCCTTTCACAAATCGCTGACCTGAAAGAAGCAACAAATGCTATGCAGGAAGGAATGGCTGAAATGTCTGGCGGTGCATACACTATTACACATTCAGGACAAAAGCTTTCAGACCTTGCAGAAAAAATGGCTCAGTCAATCAATAACATTGGCTTTCAGCTGGATCAGTTTAAGGTTTGATTCTGCAAGTGATTTAAAGTTCCTGTCATCTCTTGTTTCAGAATCTGTCCGTACAGGTGCTGAAATTTTTTCTGATTAATATTATACTCATGTTATCATTAATTTTTTAGAGGATAAAATGCTTAAAGTTTCAACTCGCGGTCAATACGCATTACTTATTATGTCAGATTTAGCTGAACAGGATCCTTCAAAATATGTCCCGTTAAAACTCCTTTCGCACAGACATAATCTTTCTGTAAAATATCTGGAGCAAATTCTTATACAGCTCAGCAAGGCAGGTCTTGTTTCTGGTCTTCGCGGAAAAGACGGCGGCTATAAGCTTGCAAAATCCCCGGAAGAATATACTGTAGGAGAAATTCTGCGTTCAACAGAAGGAAGTCTTTCTCCTAAAGGCGAAAACGACGGCAATGTCTTAAGTAATGTTGGTAACGACGCTTTCTGGAAAGATTTTGATGATGTAATAAATAATTTTGTTGATTCTATTACACTTGAAACTTTGAGCAGAAAAAACAGAGAATTTAATGGATTTGATTATTGTATTTAAAAGAGGCAGGGGTTATGAGTGTTAAAACAGATGAAAAAAAAGAAGTCAGATGCAGCGGAGTTTTATGTCATATTTCATCGCTTGCCGGAAGTGAAGGCATTGGAACTTTAGGTTCCTTCTGTTTCGATTTTATTTCGTTCCTTAAAGAAAGCGGCTTTTCTCTGTGGCAGGTACTTCCAATCGGTCCCACAGGTTACGGCGATTCTCCCTATGCTTCTATTTCAACCTTTGCAGGAAATCCATTGTTCATTGATTTACACAAACTTGTAGAAAAAGACTGGGCTCTGGAAAAAGATATTGTTTTACCCGAGTACATTAAAGTAGAAAATAAAATTGATTACGGTGCAGTCGTTTACTGGAAAACTATGGCGCTTCAGGCTTGTGCAAAATACTTTCTGGAAAAAAATTCTACGCTTGCTTCATACAAAAACTTCTCTAAAAAAAATGATTTCTGGCTCGAAGATTTTGCTTTGTTTTTATCCATTAAAAAGTTTTATGATGAAAAAGCGAAATCTGAAAATGTGTCTGAATGTGCATGGAACTATTTCTGGGACAAAGCTCTTGCATGCCGTGAAGAAAAGGCTTTAAATGAATGGAAGCAAACTCATACCGAAGAAATTGAAATTACAAAGGTGATTCAGTTTTTCTTTTACCAGCAGTGGAATGAAGTAAAGGCATTTGCAAATAAAAACGGAATAAAAATCATTGGCGATATCCCGATTTTCGTAGCATCAGACTCAGCAGACTTCTGGGCCAATCAGGATTTATTTGAATTCGATAAAAAAACTATGAGGCAGACTTCTGTTGCAGGTGTTCCTCCTGATTATTTCAGTGCTACCGGGCAGCTGTGGGGAAATCCTTTGTACGACTGGAATAAAATGAAAAAGACAAATTATTCCTGGTGGTTAAAAAGAATTTCTTATCTTTCTTCTATATTTGATATTGTAAGAATCGATCACTTCAGGGGCTTCGAAAGTTACTATCAGATTCCGTTTGGTGAAAAAACTGCTGTAAACGGAAAGTGGGTAAAAGGTCCCGGAATGAAGCTTTTTAATCTTGTAAAAGAACAGTTGCCGGACACAGAAATTATTGCTGAAGACTTAGGAATTCTAACCGAGCAGGTTTTACGCCTCCTGAAAAACACAGGCTTTGCAGGAATGAAGATTTTGCAGTTTGCCTTTAACGACAATCCATGGACACTGGAAAGCGAAAAAAATGCATATCTTCCAAGAAAGTACAGAAAAACAAATTCTGTAGTGTACACAGGAACTCACGACAACGACACTTTAATGTCATTGCTTTCAACCTGCAGTGAGCAGTACAAGCGAAATGCAGAAAATTATTTCGGCGTTGGAAACAATCTTTCAGCAGAAGAACTCGCTTTAGTGTTTATACAAGAAGCGTTTAAGTGTAAGGCAAAGTATTGTATCATTCCGGTTCAGGATTTACTCTTGTCTAAAGAAGGCAGAATGAACACTCCTTCTACAAGTCAGGGAAACTGGACTTACCGGTTTACGTTAGATGATTTTGATTTGCTCAAACAAAAGTCTAAGGATTTTATGCTTTTAAATACAAAGTACAAGCGCATTTAGTTTTTTATGGAAAGTGAAAATCAATTATCTGAGAAGCAATCACCAGAGAAGCAATCATCAGAAACTCAGAAAGATAAAACGCCGGTTCTTCTCCAAATATTTTTCGTGTTCTTTAAACTCGGTTCCATAATGTTTGGAGGAGGTCTTGCAATGCTACCGCTTCTTGAAAGAGAACTTATTGTAAAAAGAAACTGGACGACTCACGAAGAGCTTTTAGACTATTATGCTATCAGTCAGTCAACGCCTGGAATTATTGCCGTAAATGTTGCAACTTTCATAGGATACAAAAAAGCAAAGTTTTTGGGCGCTTTAGTTGCGACACTTTCACTTTTGATTACTCCAGTTATTTTAATCACTTTGATTGCACTTTTTATTTCTAACTTTGAATCAATTGCCTGGGTTCAGAAAGCCCTGCGGGGAATAAATATCAGTGTGGCAGCCTTACTTACATATTCAGTTATTAAGATGGGAAAGAAAGTTTTAAAATCATTTTATTCAGTTGCATTATATTTTGCTTCATTCACAGCAGTTTATTTTTTTAAAGTGAATCCACTTTTTATAACTTTGTTTTGTATCGTTTTAGGCGTGCTTTGTTTTTTTATTTCATCCCGTAACTTAAAGAAACAAAATGAACAGAATAAGAAGGAAAGCGAATGAGTTTTTTGCAATTATTTTTTATCTTTTTTTACATTGGACTTTTCGCAATCGGAGGAGGGCTTGTCGGAGCAACTTTCGTCCAGCATATTCTTGTTGAAAAATATGCACTTCTAACACAGGAAAAGTTTTTTGCAATGCTGGCTGTCAGCGAGAGTACGCCGGGTCCTATCGGAATAAATCTTGCTACCTATATCGGTACTGAACTTTATGGCTTTGGCGGCGGACTTGTAACAACTATTGGCGAAGTGCTGCCTTCATTCATAGTGATTTTGATTATTGCAAAGTTTTTTTCAAAGTTTAATGAAAGACCCTTGGTTAAATCAGTAATGTCTTTTGTGAGGCCTGCCTGCAGCGGATTAATTTTAGTTGCACTTCTCAATGTATTCACAATATCAATCTGTAAATTAAATATGTATGAAAGCTTCAGCCTTTTATGGAACGAGCTTTGTACAACCCCTGCAAAAACTGTTTCTGTTTTATTTGACTGGAAGACACTTTTATTTTATGCAGTGGATTTAATCATCCTATTTAAAACAAAACTTCATCCGGTTGTAATTGTTGTTCTTGGTGCAGTTTTTGGAGTTCTTTTTTTATAAATTCTGTGGTATAATAAATTCTATGAGTACACATATTAATGCTCCTCAGGGGGCAATCGCTGAACGAATCCTTTTGCCGGGAGATCCGTTAAGGGCGAAATTTATTGCAGAAAATTTTTTGGAAAATGCCGAATGCTATAATGAAGTTCGCGGAATGTTTGGCTTTACAGGATTTTATAACGGCAAGAAAGTTTCAGTTCAGGGTACTGGAATGGGACAGCCTTCGCTTTCAATTTATGTTAATGAATTATTTAAGTTTTATGATGTTCAGAAAGCCATAAGGGTAGGAACTTGTGGTGCGATTCAGAGCAATTTAAAACTCAGGGATTTAATTCTTGCTCAGGGCGCCTGTTCTGATTCAGCCTTAAACACTTCCAGATTCAACGGAATGCATTATGCCCCGATTGCAGACTATAATCTTCTTTCAACAGCCTGTAACCTTGCACAGCAATTTGAGTTTATACCTAATGTAGGACTTTGTGTTTCAAGTGATAATTTCTACGATGACAAGCAGAACTGGAAATTGTGGGCAGAATATGGAGCTTTAGGCGTTGAAATGGAAGCTGCTGAGTTGTATACGCTTGCTGCAAAATATAAAAGGCAGGCACTGGCAATTTTAACTGTCAGTGATCATATTTTATTAGGCGGAGAAACAACTGCTGAAGAAAGGCAGAAAACTTTCACTAATATGATAAAGCTTGCTCTTGAAACAATAACAGCATAATTTTTTACAATCATAATTTTTGTAGAAGAAAAACTTTATGTTTGCGGGCTTTTAAAGGCCTTAAAATATTTATTTATAAATGGAGATTTTATATGAAACCAACTTTGTTAGTTCTTGCAGCCGGAATGGGAAGCCGTTATGGTGGAGTTAAACAAATTGATGCTGTAGGACTTCACAACGAGTGTTTACTTGATTTTGCAACTTACGATGCTAAACTTGGTGGGTTTGGAAAAGTTGTATTTGTAATCAGAAAGGATATTGAAAAGGATTTTAGAGAAAGACTTTTTGATCGTGTAGCAGCTAATTTTGATGCAGAATATGTATTCCAGTCATTGGATTCACTTTTAACGGCAGAAGAAGTTTCTAAGGCAGCACAAAGAACAAAGCCTTGGGGAACAATTCATGCAGTTTTGTGTGCTGAAGAAAAAATCAATTCGCCATTTGCAGTAATTAATTCTGATGATTACTACGGCCGTGATGCATTTAAAACTTTAGGCACATATCTGGACACTCTTAACGACGATTCTACAGAACACGCTATGGTCGGCTATGTGCTTGGAAATACAATGAGTAAAAGCGGAACAGTCAGCCGCGGTGTTTGTACTGTAAAAGACGGATACCTTGATTCAATTGTAGAAAATACAAAAATCGGTTATACAGCAAACGGTGGAATCGAAAGTGATTTGAACGGAAAGATTATTCCTTTAACCGGCAACGAATGGGTAAGCATGAACTTATTCGGTTTCGGCAAAAAATCATTTGAAAGCTTCCATGAGTATTGGGATAGCTTTAGAAAGACTTCTCTTGACCAGCCAAAGACAGAAGCTTTACTTCCAGTTGCTGTTGGTGATATGGTAAAAAATGGCGAAGGAAAAGTTAAGTTCTTTACTTCAACAGAAAAGTGGTTCGGAATGACATATCCTGAAGACAGACAGATTGTAAAGGATGAAATTGCAGCAAAAATAAAGGCTGGTTATTATCCTGAAAACTTGTGGAACTAATTCATTCAGGACGAATCTAACTGAAGGCCGGTGGTTATGCTGCCGGCTTTTTGCGTTTAAAAATCCCTAAACATAATTTTTACAATTCCGATAATTATATTGAGGTATGATATGATTAGAGGATGGTATATTGGTGCAAGCGGCATGAATGCCCAGCAGAATCGATTAGATGCAATATCTAACAATCTTGCAAATGTAGACACTACAGCATATAAGCGTGATATTCCTGTAAGTAAATCTTTTAGTGAACTTTTGTTAAGAAGAACAAATGCAGACGGTGTATATGAAACTCCCTTCGGCAGCGCAGATGTTGCTCCCGTAATTGGAAAAATAGGGCTTGGCGTTGAAACAAACGAGTTCTACACAGACTTTGTACAGGGTTCATTTAAATCAACAGAAACACAAACAGATCTTGCTCTAGGCGGAGAAGGCTTTTTTACAGTACAGACTCCAAACGGCGAGCGCTATACAAGAAACGGAAACTTTACTCTTGGCAAAGAAGGAATCCTGTTAACAAAAGAAGGATATCCTGTTCAGGGTGAAAACGGAAATATTTATATTGGTGACAATAAATTCGTAATCAATCAGGACGGAATGGTTTATACCCAGGAAGACAGCACTTTTATAGACCGCATTAAAATTGTTCGCTTCGACAATGAACGATATCTTAAGAAAATGGGCTCTTCACTCTGGAATACAAATGAAATTTCAGGCGAGGCATACATTGCTGAAGGTGACGAGCGCCCTAGAGTTATGCAGGGATATCTTGAAACAAGCAATGTAAATGTCGTAAACGAAATGGTCCAGATGATTGAAGTAAACAGAGCCTATGAAGCTAACCAGAAATCTGTTCAGACAGAAGATTCCTTTATGGACACTCTCTGGAACAAAGTAACATCTGTTAATGTATAAATTAAATAGAGGCAGGTAAAGTATGGTAAGAAGTTTATGGAATGCAGCAACAGGAATGAACGGCCAGCAGGCAAATATAGATACAATTTCAAACAACCTTTCAAATGTTAATACAACAGGCTTTAAACAGCACAGGGCAGAATTTGAAGATTTGATTTATCAGCGCGTTAAGCTTCCTGGAACACCGGCAACAGAAGATACTGTAACACCAGTTGGAGTTCAGATGGGACATGGTGTAAAAGTTGGTGCTACACAGAGAATTATGACTCAGGGTTCTTTGCAGGCAACTGGAGTTGATACAGATATCGCTATTGTAGGCGAAGGATTTTTCAGGGTTCAGCAGTATGATGGAAGCTGGGCATACACAAGAGACGGTTCATTTAAAGTTGATTCTACAGGACAGCTTGTTAATGCAAACGGCTTGAGAGTAATCCCTGAAATCATTATGCCTGAAGGATTCCAGATTGAAACACTTTCTATTTCAGACAGTGGCCGCGTAAATGTAAAAGTAAACGGCAATGTTGAACCTATAGAAATTGGTCAGCTTGAACTTTATCGTTTCCCTAATGCAGTTGGTCTTGAAAACACAGGCGACAATTTATATAAGGTAACAAATGCCTCTGGAGAAGCTATTGCAGGCCGTCCTGGAATTGATGGCATGGGAATTACTAAGCACAAGTTTCTGGAAATGAGTAATGTTTCTGTAGTAAACGAAATGGTTCAGATGATTGTTGCACAAAGAGCTTACGAGTTTAACTCTAAAGCAATTCAAACTTCAGATACTATGCTTCAGACAGCAACTCAATTAAAGCGATAAGAATAGGGTGGGAATAAAATGGCAGTTTCGGGAATTTCAAATACACAGATAACCGGTACGCTTTCAAACGGCAACTTTGCACTAACAAATGCACAGCAGAAAAGTGAAAGCTCAAAATTTGAATCTTTGTTAAAGCAGATGAGTGGTGTTTCTTCAAGCAATGTTTCTACAAGTCACAGATTAAACGGTGATTACACAAAAGGCTTTGAAGGTTCATATACAAGTGAAAGCGATAAAACTGCCAGCCCTAGAGGTTTCGCTTCTAATTCAAGTTCAGTAAATACAAATAAAAAAATCACCATAGACAGAACTTCTCAGTTATACGAGCAGTCAATGGAAATGGAAAATTATCTTGTGAAAATGATGTTGTCATCAATGCGAAATACAATCACTCATACCTCACTTTCAAATGATGAAAACTCATTCGCAAGAAAAATGTACGAAGATATGATGTACGATAACGTTTCCGAATCCATTACAAAAAATGCCGGCTTCGGTATAGCAGATCAAATCTACATCGAATTAAGCGGTCAAAGATAGCGAAGTGTTGCGGTGGTTGAGCGGAATTGGTATCTGTCTCACTTGCTCAAAGTGTTCAGCAGTCTTCTGCTTTTCTTCGCGCTACAACATTTTTGAATCTAATCGTAAGAGACTGCGGTGGTTGAGCCTGTCGAAACCACGTGTTTCACTATAATCCATTCCGGTAATGGCAGGCTTTGCCCCGATACGCTTCGCTACTCAATCACCTCAGAAACTCGCAGGAAATTTGGTGAATCCACCAAACCTGTGTTATAATATTAAGACAAATTTAAATATTATCAGAGAGGATTATATGAAAAAATTTGTATTCTATTTTTCACTAATTATTTCTACATTAATTCTTACAGCTTGCGATTTTGATGACATGGAAAGGCATAATTTAATGACTCCGGAGGAATTAGTTGCACAAATGAATAAAAATTTGGGCAACCATTTTACATTAGTCGATTATGACGAAGAAATCCATGAATATAAGGATGACGATGCTAACGAATATAAATCTCTTGTAGTTACACTTAAAGCTGATGATTTACCTAATCAGGTTGTAAAGGCATATCAAATATTTCAATGGTCTTTTGGAGATGATAGACTTTATGATATATCAAATAATTATACACATTCAGCACGAACTACAATTGCTTATGTTGAAGAATATCTTGTTACTGACTATTATTTTTTGAAATATAAGGATGAAATATTCTCAAAAATCAAGGAGCTTTATAAACCTCTTTTGAATGAACTAAATGAAAATGAAGATTATATTCTGGCAATCAAACCGAATATTAGATCTTTTCCAATTACAAACACACATTTTTATTCTCAAAATAATTTTTCGGATGCAACAGATATACTCAAAAATGCAGGTATATCAACTCATCTTTTAGTTCATACTGAAAACTATCCTGATGAAAAAGAGATGAAGTCATTTTTAAAAACAATTAGTGATTATGGCTATAATAATGATTGTCCAAAATGTTTCTATTATTCAAAAATATATTCACCATCTAATGTCTCAGAAGAAGCTCTTGTTAAGGGTAATTTCTATAAATACACTGATATTGATAAAAATATGCTTGTAGAATATGTCGAGTATTAATCCTTAAGATCCCTTCGCTTTTTTGCCTCGTAGAGCTTTTGGTCTGCGGCGGCAATAAAGGCCTGGATCGATTTCATGCTTTTTTCATATCGTGCATAACCAATGCTTAATGAAAGGTCATAAGAAACTTTATCTTCCTCGCAGATTTGTGCAAGAGCGTCTTTCATTTTAGTGCAGACACTTTCAGCTTCTTCGTCGTTTTTTAAGTCTGCAATAATTATAAACTCATCTCCACCATAGCGGCCAATAAAATTTTTTTCGTGTTTACTTGCAAGCTTTAAAGCCTCGGAACAGCGGACAAGAGCAGCGTCTCCTTCTACATGGCCATAAGTGTCATTTATGCTTTTGAACTTGTTAACATCCAGCATAAACAGATACAGGTTTTCATTTTCAAAGTCGTTTCGTATTCGGCCGCCAAGATATCTTATAAGCTGGTTACGGTTGTTGAGCCCCGAAAGCGTATCTACAGAAATCAAAAGATTCTGAAGGTCAATATAAACAAAGAGGAAGGCGAGTGTAATTCCAATGCTTACTGTTGGAATGCTGGGTACAATAATCTGAATAATTCCAATAATCAGCGGGAAAATTAAAAACATAGAAAGGATACGGTATTCAACGGCCTTAAGATAGATCTTTGTTTTAAATGATTTGATGAGTGAATGTATCGAAGTAACGAGTGTAAAAAGATGGCACAAAAAAGTATGTAGAAATATAAGATTTCCGCGGTGATAGACATTATTTTCATCTATATAAAAGAAAATCCCGTTAAAGTATGAAGCTATAACACCTGCTATAACCATCAGGATAGGAATCCGTGCAATTCCCCTCAGAATTTTGTTTTTATAAAAGGGCGAATCAAGTGAAATTTCTACATAACAGAGCCAGTTGTAGCCCATCATAATGGAAGAAATGTAATAGACTGCATTTGTAAGGTAATTGATAATGCGTGGTTCAGGGAAAAATTTTCCTTCTATAAGAGCCCAGTTTATTTCGGCTATAAAAGAAATAATTCCCGTAATGAGTGCTTTCATATAACAGCGCTGTTTTGTCTGCCTGTCGTAATTTTTTAAAAGACTGTAAAGCAATATGCTGAGAATAATCGAACAAAAAATATCAATTTCAATAATCCAAGTGTAATCCATAACAATCTCCAGAAAGCTTCACTGAAAATGCAAGACAAAAGGTTATTACTTAATTTTATCACAAAAAAATAAGATTTCAATAGAAGAGTTTTAAGCGGTGTTTGAGTAAAAAACTTTGGTGGTTGAACAAGAACTTCGGTGGTTGAGTAAAAAAAAGCGGTGGTTGAGTAAAAAAATGTTGTGGCTGAGTAAAAAAATGCGGTGGTTGAGTAAAAAAAAAGCGGTGGTTGAGCCCGTCGAAACCACCCGATGAAGTATGACCTCTGAAGTATGTAGTGACGAAACCTCCATGTAACAGTATAAATGATTATATTGAAACACGTCATTTCGACACGCTCAATGACCACATTTTATCCCGCCTGTAACCTTTAAAGGCTCTCGTGGTTTTACTAAAATGTAATTAAAAACATATATAACAAAATGGAGAATCAGTTTATGAAACAAAAATTTTTGCTATTGTTCCTGTCCTTTGTTCTGGCGTTAAGTTTATCATCCTGTGCTTTTCAGGATGATTCTATGCCGGATCTTTACGAGGATGCTGAGTGGGTTGAAATTACTAGGGATGAGGCTGTAGAAATCTGGAAGAATTACGATACTCATACAATGCGCAGTGGAACACTTACAATCTGGCAGAAATGGTGTGGTACAAAGCCACAGAAATTTTTAGGGTGTTCAATTGATGGTGATACTTATGAAAATGCAGAGGGGTTAATGCTTTCTTATTGCATAGGGCATCTTACGGTAAATCCTGCTGAGGAAAGTGAAAATGCCGTATTCTATAAAATGAAAGACGACACTTCCGTTATAAAAATTGAAAAACCCGTGGCTGGTACCGACAGCTTTAATTATCTTGATGTATACAAAGACGGATGGTGTATAGTAAAAAATAAATACAACGGCGTAGATAGTTATGAAAAACTTTATATTAAATATGACTGGTACTGATATGAAAAAATTACTTTTAATTTCTATAAATATTTTTGTTTTATTCATGTGTTCAGGATGTTTTCTTGAAGTAGGATACTGGCAGCAGTTAGCTGAAAAGTTTGACCGCGGTACAGAGGTTTCTTCCATGCCTGATTCTACGAAAGGAATTACCTGGACTGAAATACCAAATGCTGAAGCTCAGAATCTCTGGAACTCAGATGACTACCGTGAAAATATGAAAAAAATTCCTTCAACTGCAGATATCTATCAAAAGGAATATGATGGCACCATAAGAAAATATTCCTCTGTTCCTGTAGATAAATTTCCTAACTGGATTTATGAGCGGGAAAAGTCAGAATATATTTATGCTTTTAAGTTCAACTCACAGATTATTGATGATAATATTGTGCATTTGAATTATTACATTCCGTCAAATGTTCCTGATGGAACAAAAATCTACAAAGCTTCTACAGATGCTTCTCTTGTGAAAATGGAAATTCCTCATGAAGTTTGTGATCCTGATTATACGGGAGACAAGAATGTAATTGCATCATATATTTTCAAGAATGGATTTTTAGTTCAGCAGCACGTTACAATGGATACATACATCGAATACTAATGAGTGCAAAAAAAAATCGGTTTAAAGAGTGATGTTTACTTTAACTTTTGCCACAAGTGCAGGAAGCTAAAAAACTTTATCAATCTTTAAACCGAACTGGTGAAATTGCTTTACAGCAAATTATTTCACAACAATATTTACAAGCTTATCTTTTACGACAATCTGTTTAACGATCTGTTTTCCTTCAACAAATTTTTTGTAGCCTTCAGTTTGAGCTGCAAGGGTTTTAAGTTCTTCTTCTGAACTTCCAGCCTTAGCTTCAAATTTACCGCGAAGCTTGCCGTTTACCATTACAACAATTTGCTTAACATTTTCTACACAATATTCTTCGCTGAATTCAGGCCATTTTTCGTAAGTAATTGTGTCTGTATGTCCAAGTTTTTGCCAAAGCTCTTCGCCAAGGTGAGGTGCATAACATGCAAGCATCTTTACAAAGCCTTCCCACATTGCACGAGGAAGCTTTTCGATTTTAGAACATTCATTGATGAAAATCATCATCTGGCTTATTGCTGTGTTAAAGTCAAGATTTTCTGTGTCCTTTGTAACTTTTGCAACAGTTTTAGCATAAGTCTTTCTTAAATCGATTAAGCTCTTGTCTTCGAGATTTCCTGTTATATCAATGTCACTGAATTCTTTTTCACTTATTGCCCAGATTTTTTCCAGGAATCTGTTTACGCCGATTAAACCCTGTGTATTCCATGGTTTTGAAACTGTTAAAGGTCCCATAAACATTTCGTACATTCGCACACTGTCTGCGCCGTAGCTTTGAATCATTTCATCAGGATTAACAACATTTTTGAGCGACTTAGACATTTTTGCAACAACGCGCTCAAGCTCTTCACCGTCTTCCTTAGAGAAATATTTTCCGTCTTTTTCTTCTACAGCATCAACTGCAACGAGTGACTTGTTTTTTCTCTGGAAGGCAAACGATGTAATCATTCCCTGATTTATAAGGCGCTGGAATGGTTCCTTTGTAGAAACCACTCCAATATCATAAAGAACCTTGTGCCAGAATCTTGCATAAAGTAAATGGAGTACTGCGTGTTCTGCACCACCAACATAAAGGTCTACCGGCATCCAGTAAGATTCTTTTGCTTTGTCGCAGAATGATTTTGTGTTTGTCGGATCAATGTAGCGTAAATAGTACCAGCAGCTTCCTGCCCATTGAGGCATTGTGTTTGTTTCGCGTTTTGCATCCTTGCCGCATTTTGGACATTTGCAGTTTACCCATGAGTCAATTCCGGCAAGAGGGCTCTCTCCTGTTCCTGTTGGCTGATAGGTTTTTACAGCTGGCAATTCAAGCGGCAACTGATCTTCCGGAATACATACTGTTCCACAGTCAGGGCAGTGTACTAAAGGAATTGGTTCGCCCCAGTAGCGCTGTCGGCTGAATACCCAGTCACGGAGTTTATAATTTACTGCTTTCTTTCCAATCTTTTTTTCTTCAAGGAATTCAAGCATTTTTGCAATTGCATCTTTTTTGTTAAGTCCGTCAAGGAATTCTGAGTTAACATGGATTCCGTCTTCTGTCCATGCCTGCTTTTGTACATCAACTTCGCTCTTTAATACTTCGATTATTGGCAGGTTGAATTTTTTTGCAAAGTCCCAGTCACGGGTGTCGTGTGCAGGAACTGCCATAATTGCACCGGTTCCGTATGAGATTAATACATAGTCTGCAACCCAAATTGGAATAAGTTTTCCGTTTACAGGATTGATTGCATAGCTTCCTGAGAATACACCTGTTTTGTCTTTTGCAAGATCAGTGCGTTCAAGGTCACTCTTTTTTGCAGCCTGTTCACGGTATGCTGCAACTGCATCTTTTTGTTCAGCAGTTGTGAGTTTATCAATTAAAGGATGTTCTGGACTTACTACCATGTATGTAGCACCAAAGAGTGTGTCGCATCTTGTTGTGTATACGGTTAAAGCCTGGTCTGTTGTCTTTCCGTCTTTGTCTGCAACTGTGAAAGTTACTTCGGCACCTTCAGATCTACCAATCCAGTTTCTCTGCATCAATTTAACGCTTTCAGGCCAGTCAAGAGTGTCTAAGTCTTCGAGCAGGCGGTCTGCGTATGCTGTGATTTTTAAGATCCACTGGCGGATTGTTTTTCGTGTTACCTGCGCACCACAGCGGTCACAGTGACCTTCTTTTACTTCTTCGTTTGCAAGTCCTGTCAAACAGCTTGGGCACCAGTTGATTGGAGTTTCTGCTTCGTATGCAAGACCTTTTTTATATAATTGAATGAATATCCATTGAGTCCATTTGTAATAATCAGGAGTACAGGTTCTGATTTCTCTGTCCCAGTCATAACTGAATCCGAGTGCTTTAATCTGCTGGGTGAAGTGTTCGATATTCTTAAAAGTTGTATCTGCCGGATGAGTACCGGTTTTAATCGCATAGTTTTCTGCAGGAAGACCGAAAGCATCGTATCCCATTGGATGAAGTACATTGAATCCATTCATTCTAAGATAGCGGCACCAGATGTCAGTTGCTGTGTATCCTTCAGGATGTCCTACATGAAGACCCGCTCCACTAGGGTAAGGGAACATATCAAGAACATAGCGCCTTTTCTCCTTAGGCACGCTTTCATCTTCAGTACACTTAAATGTTTTGTGTGCCTCCCAATAATTTTGCCACTTAGGCTCGATGGTTTTGAATGGATAAGACATATTTTTATTCTCCTTCTTATAATTTATTTATCTATGTAATGCAGCGACATGGAGGTCGCGTCATATATTAGCACTATAAACTGCGAGATTATGCAAAGCATAAGCTCGTTATATAAAAATTACAGGAGGTAATTTTTATATAAGGACTGACAAAATTATTGGGACAGTCCCAGTATTATTATTTGTTAGCACTATAATCTGCGAAATTATGCACCGAGTTTATCATTTTCTTATGTTTTAGTACACAATGTATATGGAAGATTTTTTGTTGGAATTGTAGTTAGACAATTATAAATCTGCAAATTTGCGCTGTATTGAATTCTCTACAAGCTTGTTTAGTGACATTTCATAATCAATGGCATAGATAGTGATTTTCTTTAAGACTAATGGTTAAGAAGATTGCAAAAAATGTTATGCTGAATTTATTTCAGCATCTATAAGTACAGATTCTGAGACAAGCTCAGAATGACAAAGAAATGCGGTGGTTGAGCATGTCGAAACCACCTGATTTTGTTTTAAACTCCGGTCATTTTTCATATTACCTTGGTAATATTTCATTAAACCTTGGTAATATTTTTTTTAAACTTTGGTCATTTAAAATATTACCTTGGTAATATTTTAAAAAAATGTATTGTTTTTTTGAAATTCTCTTGACTATAATTTTCGCAACTCAAAAAAAATACAAAAAAGGAGAGTTTTTGAATGAAACATTTTTCTATTTTATTTTTATTACTAACTGCAGTTTTTTCAGTCAGTTTAATTTCCTGCCTGATGGAACCGGATGCTGAACTAACAGTTCCGGAAGTAACGCTGACACTTTCTGAAAAAAATCCCCAGACCTCTGTTATAATAAGCTGGACAAAATCCAACGATGCAGAAGAATATTCTATTAAGAGGTCATTCATTCGTGACGACGTAACGGAATGGCATACTATTTACAAAGGAGATTTCTCTGTCTTAACTTTCGAAGATAACACCTTGGAAACTGGAGTAGAATACACTTATATAGTGACTGCACATGCAGCCAGACAGCAATTTCTCTATCCCGCTTACTTTTCTGAAGAATCAGAACCAAAGACAATTACAACGGATAGAAATCCTCTTCAGACTCTGGATTTTCCCAAAAACCTTACAGTTCAGGAAGCAGAAGACGATACAAATGCACTTACCTTAAAGTGGGATGTAGTAGAAGGTGCTGATACTTATGAAATCTATAGATGCCTGGACAATAGCGGTAAAACAGAATTACTGGCTTCTATAAAAGAAACTTCCTATACGGTTTATCACCTTTACAACCTAAAAAAGTATGAGTTTAAAATAAAAGCTGTTAACGGTGAAAACTTTAGTCTTTTCTCATCTGAAGAATCAGGACGGGTAGCGGAAGCAGAAAACCTTGTAAAAAGCAAGGCATACTTAATTGAAAATGGTGTAACAGAAAACTTCTATTCATCTAAAGATACACTGTGGTTTAAATGCACGCCGCAGAAAGGAATAATTACGATTTTTAATACATATACATTTGGAACAAGAAATATTTCAGCAACAGTCTTTACTGAAGATGGCAAAGTTCTTGCAACAGGATTAAGTTTTACCTTTTCAGAAAGCACCGGTTATAAAGATGTTAAACAGACTTTCAATGATTTCAGTGATTTTTGTCCGGGAGCAACTTATTACATAAGCATAACGGATGATGATTATGGTGATATTTCATTCTGTGTTGAATAGGAGGCAAAAAATGTTTTTAAAATATAAAAATACAATTAACAGAACAAAAGGTTTTTTAATCATCATTTTAAGCGCATTAATTTTCTGTGGCTGTCCTCTTTTTACATTACCTCTTGAAAGCCCTAAAAATATTTGGATTTCTAATATAACTTCTGAAAGTGCCATTGTTTCATGGTCATATGTATTAGATGCTGATTCTTATGAAATTTGGTGGACTTTTAAAGGCAACGAATACTGGAACGTTGAAAAGACAGACTATACATCATTTATACTTAAAGATTTAGTTGATGGCGAAATCTATTCGGTTCGAATCCGTGCTATTCCTGCAATTTACTCTGACTATATTCCAAGTGATTCTGCTATTAAAAATTTTAATACTCCTGAAAAGGAAGTTCCTGCTGGAGAGCTTGCACGACCAAGACATGTAACGCTTACACGAGAGGCTGATGGGACAGGCATAAAGATTAACTGGGATGCCGTAGAAGGTGCAGCTTATTACAACATAAAATGCAGTTACATAATGCAGCTTTCAGACGGAGATGAAACTGTAAAAGAAAAAACAGTTACAGTCAGTGCAGAGCAGACTTCATATACAGACACAGAAATAAATGGATACAATGTGATTCAATACAGCGTTGCTGCAAGAGATGCTGATTTTTCAAACATTGGCGATAAACTTCACTGGTCAAAAACTGTTAATCTTAAAAAATGACAGGACTTACGCCGGATAGTAAGGGCGCGTGAAAGCGCGTTCAGAAGCGAAGCGTAAGAATGAAACCCTGAATAGCCGGGTCAGGAAGTCCCTGTATGTTTACGCCCATATCCTTTCAGTTTACAAAGCCCCCTTCGTAATGATAATCTAAAAGAGGAGTGACTTTGACGGCTCCGCATAAATTCTTACTTTAAGGGTAGAGGTTACAGATGGTTTGGGATTTAGTTTTTGCTATTGTTGGGGCGGTTCTTTTAGTTGTCGGTTTTTTAGGAACCGTTATTCCAGTTTTACCCGGAGCTCCTCTTGCCTGGGCTGGACTTTTAGTTGCTCACTTTTCATCCTATACGCCTGTAAAAATTGTGACGCTCGTAATTTGTGCCGTTATCGCAGTGGCCGTCAGCATATTGGATAATTTTTTCCCTACCTTGTTTACGAAAGGTTCTGGCGGTTCAAAAGCCGGTATGGTCGGTTCTACGCTGGGGCTGATTGTAGGAATGTTTTTAGGCCCTCTTGGAATTATCGTTGGTCCGTTTGTAGGTGCATTAATCGGTGAGTTAATTCATGATTCCTCTGATTTCAAGCGATGTGCTTCTGCTGCGTTTGGTGCTTTCAAAGGATTTATTTTTGGTACGGGACTTAAAATGATTGCCTGCGCCGGTTTTATCTGGATTTATGTTGTTGCTTTTTTAAGGGCAAGATGATTTTTGGAGCTGAACTAAATTGAAGACAATAGAAATTTTATATGAAGATGAAGAAATTCTTTTAGTGAATAAATGTGAAGGCTTGAGCGTGCAGGGTGGAAATGGTGTTACTCATTCTCTTGACGAGGATTTATCAGCTCAGCTTGGATACAAAGTGTTTCTGGTTCATCGCCTGGATAAAGAAACTTCCGGAATTTTAATTGTTGCAAAATCAAGTGCAAGTGCTGCAAAGTGGACCAATCTTATTTCATCATCTTCGGTAACAAAAAGTTATACAGCAATCTGTTTAGGAAAGCCTTATGTAAATGGAAACTATCATTCTTCGGGAACATTAAAAAGTGTGATAGAAGCTCACGGAAGAAAACAGGAAGCATTTACTGATTTTGAAGTTGTAAAAACCGTTTCTGTAAAAAATGATTCTGGCGACGATGTAACTCTTTCTTTACTTTCTATTACACTTGGAACAGGAAGAATGCACCAGATTCGAATTCAAATGGCGGGCGTAAACTGTCCTGTTGCTGCAGATGATAAGCACGGAAACTTTAAGCTCAATAAAGTCATCCGCAAACTGGGAATTAAAAAGCTGCAGCTGGCTTCTACAAAACTTACTCTTCCAATAAAAAATGAATTGAGGACATTTGAAATACCCTTACCAAAACATATGCAGGATTGTGTCGAAACGTATTTTTAAGTAAGTGACTAAAGTTACCGCAAAAGTAACAAAAGTCACCGTTGTTTATGCGGTTAAATGGACGTATATTTATTACAGCACAGGTGCTTAAGTAATTATAACTGTCATCCTGAACTTGTATCAGGAGCTATAAAGGAGGTCTCAGGTGGAAAACATAGTCGCGGTTTTGCGTAATTCCCTTCCATGGGTGTGGATTGGCATAACAATCATCTGTATTCTGATTGAATCACTGACTGTTTCGCTTACCACAATTTGGTTTGGAATCAGTGCGTTCATTATGGTATTTCTGTCCTTTACGCCTATTCCGATTGTTGCCCAGATTTTTATCTTTGTAGTAATTGCTTTGGTTCTTCTGATTTTTACACGCCCGGTTGTACAGAAAAAACTGAATGCAAAAAAGATTGCTACGAATTACGAGAAAATAATCGGACAGATTGCTGTAGTAACTAAAAAGATTACAGCACTGGAAAAAGGTGTCATAAAAATTAATGGTATGGAATGGACTGCAGCCGTTCGCGAGGATATTACCCTTGAAGAAGGCAGCAAGTGCATTATAGAAGAAGTTGCCGGTGTTACGGCTTATGTAAAATCAGTTTAAGAGAGGTATAAAAAAATGACTTATGTTATTATTGCAGTTATTGTTGTTATTATGGTTCTGATTATCACAAACATCAGAATTGTTTCTCAGTCAAACGCTTTTGTAATCGAGCGCCTTGGTGCTTATCACGGAACATGGAATGTTGGTATTCATGTAAAGCTTCCGTTGTTTGATAGAATTGCCAAAAAGGTTTCTCTCAAAGAAAAAGTTTTTGACTTTCCGCCACAGCCGGTTATTACAAAAGATAATGTTACAATGATGATTGATACTGTAGTTTATTTTCAGATTACAGATCCAAAGCTCTATACATACGGTGTTGAAAAACCAATCAATGCTCTGGAAAATCTTTCAGCAACAACTCTCCGTAACATCATCGGTGAACTTGAGCTTGATGAATCTTTAACAAGCCGCGATGTGATTAACACAAAGATGCGTACAATCCTTGATGAAGCAACTGACCCTTGGGGAATCAAAGTTAATCGTGTTGAAGTAAAAAACATTGAACCGCCACAGGCAATCCGTGAAGCAATGGAAAAACAGATGAAAGCAGAACGCGAGCGCCGTGAACAGATTCTTATTGCCGAAGGTCACAAACAGTCTGCAATTCTTGAAGCTGAAGGCCAGAAACAGGCTATGATTTTAGGAGCTGAAGCACAGAAAGAAGCAGCAATCCAGAAAGCAAAAGGTGAAGCAGAAGCTATTCGTGAAGTTCAGCAGGCAAAGGCAGAAGGTCTTAAAATGCTTCGTGATGCTGAAATGGATGACAAGGTTCTTAAACTGCGCAGTCTCGAAGCATTTGAACGTGCAGCAGACGGACAGGCAACAAAAATAATTGTTCCTTCAGATTTACAGAATCTTGCCGGCGTAGTCACCAGCATTACAGAAATTGCAAAGAAGAAGTAATATAGAGTGTAAACCGTCACCCTGAACTTGTTTCAGGGTCTGTGTTGATAGAGATTATACGAATGATTTTAAAAAGAATTTTAGACAAACCCTACCGCCTCATGTCGGTTATTGGCTGTATTTACATTGCAACAACAGTGCTGCTCAATGTATTTACAAAAAATCCGAACGAAGTGAGTGTTCTTCCTTATTCTAAAATCATCAGTTATGTAGCAGAAGGAATTGCGTTTGTGCTTTGTGCAGTCACTTTCTTCTGCTACAAAAAACATTTCATCTATTTTACTGCGCTGGAAATCCTGTGTTTTGCAAGCGTGTACTCTGGCCGCGTTTATACATCAGTGTTTCTTTCAGCTATTCTGTTTGTCTTCTTACTCTTTGAAAACAAGCTTTTGACCCGCCTCCGCATATTTATCTACCTTACTTTAGAATTTGTAAAACTGCTGCTTGTTGTTCCGTACGGCATCAGGACTTTCTTTGAATACATGGGAATTATTCTGTTTTCACTGTGTTCTATCGGATGCTTTAATCTTTTGTTCCGCCATGCCTACATGCAGACTGCAATAAAAAACATTTCCCTCGACGATTATAAATTCTCTGACCGCCAGAAAGACTGCATTAAAGAAATTGTGGTAAACAACACAACCATAAAGGCCCTTGCAATCACCTGGAATGTAAGCGAAAGTGCAATCAAAAAAGACCTCGCCTACATTTATAAGGTCCTTGGCTTAACCGGAAAGGCTGATTTGAAGGCACTTTTTATCGGGTACAAGTTTTGAGGCAAAGTAAAAATAAATAATAATCTTGACACAAATTTTTTATAGATATATATTTATAATACATTTTAATACATTTAAGATGGAGCCTTGAAACAGAGGGCTCCTTTTTTTTGGTGTAAAGGTAAAGTTGAGGTTTTAAATTGGATTATATTCCACTTGAAAAAAATGAATACTTTAGTGAATGCGACAAAACTATTTGCGAACTCGGTTATAAACTTGTAGAGCTTCAGGTAGTTCCGCAAAAAGGAAATGTGCATATCACTGCAGTAATTACCCATTCAGATTCAAGCAAAGATATTGGTGTTGCAGACTGTTCTAAAGTTCATCGTGTTTTACAGCCTAAATTGATTTCATTATTAAATGTCAGCGAAGACAATGTTTATATGGAAGTTTGTTCTCCGGGGCTTGAGCGAAACATTAAAAATGCAGCAGAGTTCGGCATTTTCAAAGGAAGAGAAATTCGCGTTTGGGATAAAAATGTTTCAGACTGGGTCAGAGGCTTTATAGTTTCTGCAGATGAAACACAGGTTACATTAAAAGTTGAAGAAGGTACTGAAAAATCAGTTGCCTTTACAGATATAGCTAAAGCAAAATTTATACATTTATAGGGGGCTTAATATGTCAGAAATGGCAGAAGCAATCCGTGCTCTTGCAGCAGAGAAAGGAATTAGTGAAGAAGCAGTAAAGCAGACTGTGGAAAATACAATTAAATCTGCTTACAAAAAAACATTTGGAACAGCAGACAATTGTATCGTAAAGTTCGCTGATGATATGTCAGACGTTTATGTTTATTCAAGAAAAGTAATTGTAGACGGCGTATATGATCCATCTCAGGAAATTGAACTTTCAGAAGCATTACAGTTGAGTTCAGAATGTGAAATAGGGGATGAAATTGATATTTTAGTAGATCCTCATGATTTCCACCGCTCTGCAGTTTCTACAGGAAAACAGACTGCTCATATGGCATTAAGCGAAAGTTCAAAAGATAATCTTTATAATGAATATAAATCTAAAATCGGTGAAACAATAATCGGCTACTATCAGAGAGAGCACAACGGAAGCATCTATGTTGATTTAGGAAAAGTTGAAGGCGTTTTGCCAAAGAATTTCCAGAGCCCTCGTGAAGTATACGAAAAAAATGACCGCATTAAGGCTGTTATTAAAGATATTAAAAAGACACAGAATGGAATCCTTTTAGTTTTAAGCAGAATCGATCCAAAATTCGTTGAATCTATTTTTGAAGTAGAAGTTCCGGAAATTGCAGAAGGCGTTGTAACAATTAAGAGAGTTGTTCGCGAAGCAGGTTTCAGGACAAAGGTTGCAGTTTATGCTTCAAATGCTGATATAGATCCAATCGGTTCTTGTGTTGGACCAAAAGGAACCCGTATTCAGAATATTATGCGTGAACTTGACGGCGAGAGAATTGATGTACTCGAATACAGCGATGATCCACGCGAGTTCATTAAGAATGCTTTATCACCGGCTGCTGTAGAAAGAGTTGTGATTCTGGATTCAACTAAAAAGACAGCACTTGCAATTGTAACTGATGAAAACTTCTCACTTGCAATTGGTAAAATGGGTCAGAATGTAAGGCTTGCAAACAGACTCTGCGACTGGAATATTGATGTTAAGACTGAAGCTCAGGCAAGCGAAATGGATTTAACTGAAACAGATTCAAGAAGAGCTGCTGAAGAATTGTTTAATACAAATGTTGAAGAAGAAGCTGAAAATGATGAAATTATGACAGTTTCACAGCTTCCAGGCATCAATACTGATGTTGCTCAGGTTCTTAAAGATGCAGGCTATGATGATATTATAGACTTTGTAAATGCTTATGAAGACGGTTCAATCTTTAATATAGAAGATCTTGAAAGAGATGAAATTGAAACCGTAAATAATATTATTAACGAAAATGTTGAGTTTGATGATTCTGAAGAAGAAGCTGAAGCTGAAGAAGTTCAGTCAGAAGAAGCAGAAGCAGCAGAAGATGACGAAGAGTTACATTGTCCTGAATGCGGCGAAATTGTAACACAGGAAATGAATCGATGCCCTAAATGTGGTACCGAGTTGGAATTTGTAGAAGAATAATTTGTAGAAGAAGAAAAGGATAAGACGCGTATGGCTGATGAATTAGAAAAGAAACCCGGATTTGTTTTGAACAAAAAAGAAAAACACGAAGATGTAAAACAAGAGGCTCCTGTAAAGAAGAAGATTGTAATCAAAAGAAAATCTCCTTCAAACGCAAGTCCTTCAAATGCATCTAATTCTAAAGAAACTAAAAAAGAGACAGTAAGAATTGTTTCTAAAAAAACTGATTCATCAACTGTAAATGATGAAAATCAATCCTCTTCTTCTATAAATACAGAGACAAAAGTTTCTGCAAAAGCCGATTCACAGGCTAAGACTGAAAAGAAAGACTTAGACCAGAAAAATGTAAATAAAGCACAGGTTGGTTCCGGCAGACAGAATAAGCCTTTTGAACTGCACAGTGCCAGACCAAATGTTATTGCAGGAAATTTAGTTTCTGGAAATAACAACAAAGGCCGCTATAACGGAAACAGAAATAACGGCTCAGGCTATAACAATAACGGCTACAATAATAGAAGAGATAATTCTTCGTTCACCGGTACCCAGGCAAGAGAAGGATATCAGAATCGCCAGGGCGGCTATAACCGTCAGGGAAATGCTGGTGGTAACGGACAGAATCGTCAGGGTGGTTTTAACCGTCAGGGTGTTTTTTCAAATAACAGACAGAATCGCCAGGGTGGATTTAACCGCCAGGGAAATAACGGACAGAACCGCCAGGGTGGTTTTGGTGTACAGCGTTCAGGTTTTGTACCTCGCGGACCACTTCAGGATCCTGCAACTTTAGCCGGCAATAAAGGACCTGCAAAGAAACAGTTTAAGGGAAAGAAGCAGGTTTACAATAAAAAAGATAAGGAAGACTTTTTCGAGGAAGAAGAGCTTTATCAGAACAAAAAGCATGAAGCTACTCCTGCAGCTGTTGTTCCTGCAAAGATTGACATTATGGAATCAATTTCGGTTTCAGACCTTGCTAAAAAAATGAATTTAAAGGCAAATGAAATCATCGGTAAACTTATGTCAATGGGAATGATGGTTACTATTAACCAGAGTATTGATTCGGATACAGCTACAATCCTTGCTTCAGAATATAACTGCGAAGTTCATATTGTTGACCTTTATGATGAAACTGTTATTGAGAGTGAAAAGGGTGATGAATCTGGAATTAAAGTTCGTCCTCCAATCGTAACTGTAATGGGTCACGTTGACCACGGTAAAACAAAAACTTTGGATGCCATCAGAAATTCAAATGTTGCAGCAGGTGAAGCCGGCGGTATTACACAGAAAATCGGTGCATATCAGGTTTCAACTCCTAAGGGCGAAATTACTTTCTTAGACACTCCAGGACACGAAGCATTCACAATGATGCGTTCCCGCGGTGCTCAGATTACAGATATTGTAGTTCTTGTTGTTGCAGCAGATGACGGGGTTATGCCTCAGACAAAAGAAGCTATAGACCACGCAAAGGCAGCTGATGTTCCGATTATTGTTGCAGTAAACAAGTGCGATAAACCAGATGCAAATCCTGACCGCGTAATGACTCAGCTCAGTGAATTAGGTCTTACACCAGAAGCATGGGGCGGCGATACTCAGTATGTAAATATTTCGGCTCTTAAACATGAAGGTATTGATGAGCTTCTGGATGCTATTCAGGTTCAGGCAGAAGTTCTTGAATTAAAGGCACAGTATGATTGCCGTGCTGAAGGAAAGATTATTGAATCACGCGTAGACCAGGGCCGTGGTGTTGTTGCAAGCGTTGTTATTGAGCGCGGTACTTTAAGAACAGGAGATCCTTTCGTTTCCGGAATTTATGCAGGACGCGTAAGGGCAATGTTTAACGATAAGGGACAGAAAATTACAGAAGCTGGTCCTTCATGTCCTGTTGAAGTTCTTGGTATTGAAAACATGCCAAATGCCGGCGACCCATTCCAGGTTACTGAATCTGAAAAAGAAGCACGTGCATTTGCAACCAAGCGCCAGGAATTAAAGAGATTCGAAGCTGCTAAGGCCGTAAAGAAAACAACTCTGGAATCACTTTATTCTGATATTGCAGAAAATGAAATTAAAGACTTCCGCGTAATTATCAAGGCCGATTTACAGGGTTCTGCAGAAGCATTAAAGACTTCACTTGAAAAGCTTTCTACAAAAGAAATCAGGCTTAATGTCATTCACTCAAGTGCGGGTGCAATTAACGAAAGTGACGTTACACTTGCTGCAGCTGACAAAAACGCAATTATTATCGGTTTCAATGTTAGACCTACTCCTAAGGCTAAGGCTTTGGCTGATCAGGAAAAAGTTGAAATCAGAAAGTACAATATCATCTACAAGTGTGTTGAAGAAATTCAGCAGGCTATGGAAGGTATGCTTCAGCCGGATACAAAAGAAGAAGTTACTGGTATGCTTGAAGTTCGTGATACATTCAAAGTACCAAAGATTGGTCTCATTGCAGGTTGTTATGTTACAGACGGTTTGGTTAAGAGAACAAGCAGCGTAAATGTTATCCGCGACGGTATCGTAATTGCTTCTGCATTAAAGGTTTCTTCTCTCAAGAGATTTAAGGATGATGCCAAAGAAGTTAAGGCCGGATTTGAGTGCGGTTTAGGAATTCAGGACTGGCAGGATATTAAAGTTGGTGACCAGCTTGAAGCCTTTGAATATGTTGAAGTTGCCAGAAAGCTTGGTAAAACTTTAGCAGAAGAAAGTGCTGAAGAAGAAAAGAAAAAAGCTTTACAGGCAGATGAAGACAAGGAGTAATTAAACTTAATGGGACAATATAGACTTCTTCGTATAGGAGAACAGATAAAACAGGAAATCTCTACTATGCTCTTGCGTCATGAAATAAAGGACCCGAGAGTAAGTGAGTTTCTTACAATAAACAGGGTAGAAGTAACTCCTGATTTAGCCTTTGCAAAAATTTATGTTTCATCATTTATGGATCAGAAATCTATAGAAAGAGGCGTTCAGGGGTTGCAGAGTGCTGCAGGTTTTATTCAGTCTTCTATAGCAAAAAAATTAACTATTTACAGATTCCCTCGCTTTACCTTTGTTGCAGATACAAGCATCAGGGAAGGCTATGAAATGGTACAGAAACTTAATGCTTTAGAAAAAGAGTCTGATGAAATAGAATCTGCAAAAACGGAAAATAAACAAGATAATAATTAATGACAAAAAAAAATAATTTAAATGGAATCTTGCTTTATGCAAAAACTCCAGGACTTACAAGTTTTTCATCTCTCTGGAGTATAAAGCATGCACTTTTAACTGATAAAGTAGGCCACACAGGAACTTTAGATTCATTTGCTGACGGCCTGCTTGTAGTTCTCTCTGGAAGCTTAACGCATTTAGTTCCTCACATTACAGGTTTCACTAAAACTTACAGGGCTGTAATTTGTTTTGGAAAAGCAACAGACACTTTAGACCCTACAGGTGAATTTATTTCTAAAGGAAAAGCCGTTACAAAAGAAGAGTTAGAAAATGTTCTGCATGAGTTTACAGGAACTTTGTTACAGGAGCCTCCGGTTTATTCTGCACTGCATGTTGACGGAAAAAGAGCAAGCAATTTAGTAAGGGAAGGAAGTGAAGTTCATTTAGAACGCAGGCAGGTTTTTGTTTACGAAATTAATCTTTTAGATTTCAAAAATCCTACAGATACTGATGAATGTTCATACGCTTTAATTGAAGTTGTGTGCTCAAAAGGAACTTATATCAGGGCCTTGGCAAGAGATATTGCAAAACGACTCGAGACCGTAAGTTATCTTTGTGCTTTGCGAAGGACTCAGGTGGGACCTTTTTTCCTGGAAGATGCTGCCTGCAATTTTTTGCTAAAAGATTTTACTATTGAAAACGGAATAGAAAATTCAGTGTTTTTCCAGAATCAAAGGCAAAAGTTTCTGGCAAATACTAAGGCACAGAAGAAAGAAAAAAAGACTGACAGTATAGAAATTGTTTCTTCTATAAAGAGCCACTTTATGAGTTTTTCATCCGAGCTTGCTTCATTATGCGGCTTTGAGATTGATTTATTAAAGAATGAGTTTGAATCAAAATATACAAACGGCAGAAATTTATTCGGTAAAATGTTTGTAAGGCTTCCACGCCCTAAAGAGGATTTGGAATCAAAGTTCAATGCGCCTGGAAATATTGCTGTGTTTTACGAAGACAAAAGTTTTGCCGGAATGATAAAAATTTCTCCTGAAAAACGCCTGTCGTATTCTTTTGTTGTACCTCACGAAAAATCATTTATCCAAACAAAGATTTATTCGTGGCAGCAGATTTTAGACGGTGAGTTCAATTATTTGTGGAAGAAAACTGGAACCTGTATTTCTGTCGGCAGTTTTGACGGTGTTCACGCAGGGCATCAGAAGCTTTTGGAAAATATCAGTAAATCAAATTTCATAAAGGGCTGTGTTACCTTCAGGAATTCAACAAAGGCCATGGAGAAAAACTTTAGCGGCAGCATAGATTCCCTTGAACAGCGGATAAACTTTTTGCGCCAATATCAGCTTGATTTCCTTATTATAATTGACTTTTCTGATGATTTTAGTAAAATTGACGGTAGAGATTTTATATCTATTCTTGTTGAAAAATGTGGCTTAAAGTGCCTTGTAGAAGGAACTGATTTTAAGTGTGGCAACAAAGGTCTGTACGATATAGAAAAGTTAAAGGGCCTTGCTGAGAATTATAGTTTTTCACTTGAAGTTGTAGATGATGTCCTGGTAGATGGTAAAAAAGTAAGTTCAAGTTCAATCCGCGATTTACTTGGTCGCTCAGATTTTGGAACTGTACAGAAATATCTTTTGAGACCATACGAATATGATTTACAGAATTTAAAATGGAAAGAAGAAAAAGCTTTGAAAAATGATTCACTTTTTTCTTCTAAGGTTGTGTCAAATCAGATTCTTCCACCGGACGGAAATTATGATGTAATAGTAAAAATGTCAGAGACTGAGGAAAATGTTATTTTTCAAGGTTCTCAATTAAATATTTTGCATACTTTGTGTACGATTGAAAATGAAGGGAAAACAATTCTGTTGATTCTTCCTTCACAGAATTATGCGCAAAGGGCAAGGACATTAAGTTTTTTACCTGTTGCAAAATGATTATACTTGGAATACGGATTAGCCACCTTTTCCCGGCATGATTGTAGGCAGGCAAACAAAAGGAGTAAGTTATGGCACTTACAAAAGAAACAGCTGCATCGATTGTAGCAAAATTTGGAGCAAATCCAAATGACACCGGTAATTCAAAAGTTCAGGTTGCATTAATGACTGAAAGAATTAGAGAATTAACAGCACACTGTAAACAGTTTCCAAAAGATACTGGTGCTTCTCGTGGTCTTTTAAAAGTTGTTGGTGCACGCAGAAAGATGTTGAAATACATTCAGCGCACTGACCTTGAAGGTTACCGAGCTCTTATTAAGGAACTTGGAATCCGAAAGTAAGGTTGTTTTAACTGGCAGTTTGAACTGGTTAATTCAGATTCAAGCTGCTTTTTTTATGGGGCAGTCCGGCTGTTCAAACGAATTGTCCCTGGCTAAGATTGATATTCAAGAAGATTGAAATTCAATTTGAGTCAGAAAGAACTTTTTTAAGAAGGAAAAGATGATACAAAGAGTAACAAAAAAAATTGGTGATCAAGAGTTAATTCTTGAAACAGGTAAAATTGGTAAGCAGGCTAATGGCTGTGTTTATGCACAGATTGGTGGAACTGCTGTAATTGCAACTGTATGTGCTTCAAGTGAAGCTAAAGAAGGCTTGGATTTTGTTCCTGTTACAGTTGAGTATAATGAAAAATTTTATGCTGCTGGTAAAATCCCTGGAGGCTTTGTAAAGAGAGAAGGTCGTCCTAAGGATAAAGAAATTCTGGTAAGTCGTCTTATAGACAGACCGATGAGACCATTATTTGAAAAAGCATTTGGTAGAGAAATTCAAATTGTTCCAACTTGTGTTTCTATTGACGGTGTTAACCCACCAGATATTCTTGCAGTAATTGCATCTTCTGCTGCAGTTAGTATTTCTGACATTCCATTCCACGGACCAGTTGCTGGCTGTAGAGTTGGATATTTAGATGGTAAGTATATTATTAATCCTACATACGAACAAATGGAAAAGGTTCAGCTTGAAATCGTTGTTGCCGGAACAAAAGAAGGCTTTACAATGGTTGAAGGCGGTGCAAATGAAGTAAGTGAAGAAGTAATGCTTGGCGCACTTGCAGAAGCACAGAGCTTTATTACAGATATGTGTCTGCTCCAGGAAGAACTTGTAAAAATTGCAGGTAAAGAAAAGCTTCCTTTAGCACCATTAAATGTTGAATTATTAAACGCTGAACAGATTAAGACAGATGCAATTCCTCTGATGAACGAAGCTTGCTTCCAGAAAGGAAAGATGGCAAGAGGAAATGCTGTAAAAGAAGTTAAGGCTAAGATTGCAGAAAAATATGCAGAACAGCTCGAAGATGAAACACAGAAAAAGTTGTTCGATACTCTATTCGATGACATTCAGTACGATTTATTAAGAAACAGCATCCTTGAAAAAGGTCTTAGAATTGACGGTCGTGGTACAGAAGATATCAGACCAATCACCTGCGAGATTACTGTTTCGCC
>JAEELR010000166.1 GCA_016282835.1 Treponema sp.
AGTCAAGCTCTCTAACGCCGATGATACTGCCTTTGGGTGGGAAAGTAGGTAGCTGCCGGCATTTTTTTTATTTAAAACGACAAAGCTCCGCTTTTGCGTTTTAAATATCCATACTGCGGACGCTCCGCCCCACGTAAATGCTGTTCATAACTGGCACCTTCGGTGCGGTATAACTGCCGGCTAGATAGTTTTCGTTTTTTTTTGTGATAGCAGCAATTTTTGGAAAACTGCCACTTTTGGATCCTGCGCCAATATCGCTACTATTTGCGCGTATGTTTCGTCGTCTATTAATCTCATGTCCTTATAGTCATTTTTTCGCGGGTTTTGCGTAGGCAATAAAAAAGCCCCGCATTGCTGCGGAGCTGTGTGCTAATATATCGTGTCCGGCTCGTCCTCGAGCCAGTTGTTCTTTTTTTCGGTTACTATGTCAAAAACAAAGCGTGTTATTAAATCATAGGCGGGGTTTTCTTTTCGTAAATAATTTTCTTCAGACCCTCCCGGCACAAGCCCTAAATAGCCATAATCTTTTTTATTTTCTTTTCTAGCCTTTTCAAGGGCTACGGCGTCCCCAGTCAGAATACCGCCGCTATAGCGCAGAGTATATATTTTCCCGTCAATACTTCCTTTTACTTCAAACATTCTATAACCTCAATAATAAGCCAATTATAAAAGACTCAAAGTCTTTATCCGTTCCCCGGTATCTGTTAAAGTATATATGCTCCAGCCCGGTGGTAAATATTTCCCATTCTTTCCCGTTAATATATTTCCCTATATATGGGTTTAAGAAATTATCAACCTTGCAAAGCTCAGTATTTTTATACCCACTTTTCCCGGTTACTGCAGAAAGTTGTTTTAATTCTTCCCCGGCTGTCCTCTTATTATAAAATTCTTTTTCTAACTCAGCAAGCCAAGGATTTATTTTTTCTAATACATGCGCCAATTCATGCACCCCCGTTGTTATGTCGCCGTCTAAACATATAACGCTTGTACCCGTTAAACTTCCTCGCCAATCCCATAAGGCTTTTGTATTATGTTTTTCAAAAAAATCTATAATCTTTTCACCTGCTGTTTTAGGTAAATAGCTTAAACTTTCACCTATAGTTTTCATAGCTCCCGCGTCAGAGCCTTTTGCCATTCTTAACCCGATATCTTTTACGCCCATTTCGCGAACTTTTGCGATTTCTTCATAAATGCTAGAACCGTTTTTTTCTGCGCGATCTATTATTATATTGCCTATTTTTTGGGTGTCTTTCAGCGTTGTTGCCTTTTCTATCATAGTTTCAATTTCTCTGTCATATTGTGCGGTTATTGTCTGCGGCTTTCCCGTTATAAAATGGTATTCTTTTTCTATTGGTGCGTTTAATATAGTTTCTTTTGTATCGGCAGCAGTTTTACTCGGTGCAATTCCACGCGGCTGTTTGCCGTCTATAGTGCCGATAAACTCGTGTGCGCGGTCGCGTTCGAGGTGCGTCTGCTGGGTAAAGTCTTTTATTCTTTCCTGCCATTCGCCGATTTTTACGCGTGCGGCTGTATTATCTACGCCGGCAGCCTCCTGCGTTAATGCCTCGCGCTTGTAGTTGCGGACGTTGTTGACCGTCTGTTTTACTGTAATTACTGCTTTTTTTCTTCTGTTATCATGTTGTGCTCTGTTTTTTGCGAAAGCAGCAATTTTTGGAAAACTGCTGGTGGAAAGTTGCCGGTTTGAACCATTAGTAATATCTGGCATGGAAAACGCGTTGAATGTAGCCGCTATGGATTTTTTTTGTCGATCGTAAAAGCCGGATTTTTTTTTGTAGTAAATGGCGCAAGTTTTGGTAGCAAAGCGGACAAAACTTGGTAAGTGAGTGCAAAGCACGAACGACGAACAGCGGTTGATGTATTAGTATTTTCATAGTAGAATTTGCGTTCGTGTGGGAAAAACTGCGTTCCCAAATAAAATAAAAAATGATGAGTGAAGAAATGGATAATCTTAACGATGAAAAATTAGTTTCTACTTATGACGACAGTGCAATCGGGCCTAAGACAGCTTTGGTTTCAATTGTTGGACGCCCTTCTGCCGGTAAGTCTACTTTTTTAAATACTGCTTCCGGGGAGAAAATCAGTATTGTTTCAAGTATTCCGCAGACTACAAGGAATGCAATTAAGGGGATTGTGAATACTTCTTACGGGCAGCTTGTTTTTGTTGATACGCCGGGACTTCACTTGAGCGAAAAGAAAATGAACCTGAAGCTGACTGAAGTTGCCCGCGAACAGATTATTGAAAGCGATGAAATTTTATATATTATCGATTCTACCAGAGACTGCGGGGAAGAGGAAAAGCTGATTGCTGATATGCTGAAGCCTTATGTTGCAAAGCTTGTGGTGGCGATTAATAAGATTGAAGCTCCTTCGTCTAATACTAAGGCTGCAAGAGATTTTATTTCTTCTGTGTTCGCGGATTTGAGTCAGGATAGAATCGTTGAAATGAGTGCAAAGGACGATGTAAATGTAAATGATGTACTGAAGGCTTTGTATTCGATTGCTCCTGAGGGGCCGCAGCTGTATCCTGAAGAATATTATACGGATCAGGAAGTTGAATTCAGGATTGCAGAGATTATCCGTGAACAGGCGATTAATCGTTTGCAGCAGGAAATTCCTCACGCTATTTATGTTAATATCCAGGAAATGAAGATGGAAAAAGCTAATCACTTGTATGTGCGGGCTTTTTTATGCGTGGAGAGGGAAAGCCAGAAAGGAATTGTAATCGGTAAGGGTGCGTCTTTGATTAAAACAATCAGGGTTGAGTCTATTAAGGAATGCCGAAAAATTTTTCCATATAGAGTTGATTTGGATTTGCAGGTTAAGGTTGATAAGAACTGGCGTCAGAAAGATCATATTCTAAATAAATTGCTGAAGTAAACAACGAGTTCAGGATGACAAGGGCAACTGTTAGATTGTTTTACCCAGATACAGGTTTGCGTCGGCCTGCATGAGGAATTCATTTACGGAAAGATTTGAGTTGTCGTATTTTTTTACACCTAATCCATATTGAATTTTTAGTTCATTTTCAATAGTCAAATCATTTAAAACATTTCTTGTTTTATTGCAGAAATCTTTTAATTCATTTTCATCTATATATTCGCAGACGATTATGAAGCCTCCACTGTTGTAGCGGGCTACATTATAATTATTCTGCAGCTTCAGATGTTCCAAACATTCTGCAACTTTTGTTATTGCTTTTTCGCCTTCGATGATGCCATAAATGTCACTTATTTGTTTTATGTTTTTAATGGAAAGCAAGACTATATACAGGTCAAACGGATGATTTGCGTATTCTGATATTTTATCTTCCAGCAGGGCTTCTATAGAGTTGAAGTTTGAAAGATTTGTTAATGAGTCATTTGAAATCTGCTGCTTTTTGAGACTCATGTAAAAGCTTAGTAAGGCTAAAGAAATTCCTGCTCCTGTAATTGAATTGATTTTTGTTATCAGCATCAGGATGCCTGCAATTACTAAATAGATGAAGAATTGAATGAAATACAAGGCCTGCTTTTTTGTTGCTTTCTGGCGCGTTTTAATAAAAATGTATAAAGATA
>JAEELR010000167.1 GCA_016282835.1 Treponema sp.
TTTGGTTTCACCGGATGTACGGGCAGGTATGGCAATGGTAATCGCTGCAATGATTGCACATGGAGAAAGCAGAATCAGCAATGTGTACCAGGTTGAAAGAGGCTACGAGCATTTAGTAGAAAGACTTCAGTCACTTGGCGCACACATAAAGCGCGTTGAAGTAGAATAGAAGGAAGCGATACAGGTGGTTTCGACCCTTCGACTGGGCTCAGGGACCGTACGCTGGCGCTACTCAATCACCGACACATTTGATTATTCTATAAAAATTTAGTAGTATTCTCTGTATGTTAGAACTATCAATAAACGCAAAGACTCCTGCTTCAATTAACGGGGCTTTTAAGAAAATCAAAGAAATGATTGTCAGCGGTGCAGTTGATAAAAAGACACCGGTACATTTAACTCTGGACGCAGGCGTATACAAAGAAATCATAAAATATAACTTATCAAATCCACTTGTAATGGAAAGTGCAAACGGAGTTGGTGCTTCTAACTGCATCATTCAGGCAGAAAACTGCGAAGCCTTTAATAAGGGTCTGGAAAACAGAAGCGTATTTATTATCGGTCCGAATGCAACTACAGTAACTTTAAAAAACTTTTCTATTATAAACACACACATAAAATCAATTGATGGTTCAAACACACAGGCCGACAGCGCAGAAGCTTTTACCTGGAATAACACGACAGGAACTTTATATGCTGAAGGAATGAGATTTTCCGGCAGACAGAATACTTTATGCTTAAAAGGATTTTCTCTCCTGAAAAAATGCTACATTGAAGGCGACACGGACTTTATCTACGGCGACTGCGACACAGCTTTATTTGAAGAATGTGAAATTTTTGTCCGCGAAGATAATCGTGGCGACAACAACGGATATGCTGTAAAGAGTTTATCGCTGGCAAACAAAAAGGGCTTTATCTTTAGCGAATGTACTTTCAATGCAATGAAACGCAGAAGAGCTTCCGTTTATTTGTACCGTACAGAAGGAAAAGGCTCTGCTACTTCACCAAAAAACTGGGACAACGCTGTAATTTTGAACTGTACAATCAGTGAAATCTTTAACCAGGAATTAGTCTGGGATGATGATATGTCTCTTACTGTGTTCCCTCGCGGAAATGCAGTGCAGGGCTTAAGGGAATACAAGACAAAAACTGTTTCTAAAACAAACAAGCCGATGGAAACAGATACAACTAAACGAAGTATAAGGGCATACACTTTAACAGATGATGATTACTACAAGAACTATTCAAGCAGATTCCTTCTGTTAAAAGACACACCTTTTGCTTCACAGTTTTAAGTTTGCTGAATTTATTTATTCACGCCGAGACCAAATAACGCAAAGTCTCCCCTTACAGGATCCTCAGGGAAAAACTCATTCATTTTTTGCGTGAGTTCAATTGCTGTCTTTAAATTTGCACTTTTATAATTGCCGTTGGAATTTTTTTCCAGCAGGCCGAAATTTGTTGCTTCCTGCATTACATGAACATCAAGCGGCATCAGAAGATTTTTTTTAGAATACCAGGAAGTCCACAGGCCTAAATCGACCGGAGAATTATCGCGCACCATCCAGCGGAGAAACATATTTATTTTTTTTGCAGCACTGTCTTTTGAATGCGAGATTAAATTGCACTCTTTGGGAAAACACGCTGCAATCACTGAATGCAGATATTTTTCACCGGAGCTTTCATACCTTTCCCTAAAGTAATCGCCAAGCGGGCTTTGTTCCAGAATCGATTTTAATGTGTCGAAAAACAGTTCCATGCTTCTATAAGTATAGATTCTGTAAAACGCCTTGCTTTGTAAACCTGCCTTTTCCAAATGGTTTACATTTAGTCTTTCATAGAAGAAGGCTTTGTATTGTCCGCTTAAAATCCATTCGATTATATTTTTGTGCCCCTCAGTATTATTCTGTACATCGCTTAAAATTTTTTCCACATGCAGAAGGATTTGTTCCCGCCTACCAAAAGCTAAGTTCGCAGCAATAAACGCTACAACTTCCTGCTCTTCTTTCTTTTTATAACGATGCATAAACTGAGACGGGTCATTCACTAAAAATTCCCGGCACTCATATTTGTCTGCAAGTTCGATTAAAAGCTTTTTCATCTGGAATAAACTAATTTAAAACACCCATTCGCGCAAGAATCAGGGAAGATGCAACGGTACAGGCAGTTTCTGTTCTTAAAACACGGGAGCCCATGCTTAGAAGCGTGAAGTTGTTTTCCAGGAATAATTTTCTTTCGTTTTCAGTCCAGCCCCTTTCACTGCCAATTGCAGCCACAACAGGAGTGCTGTTTGAGAGAGAAAGGTTCTGAAGGTAATCATACAAATTATTCTGCGGGCGTATGTTGTCTAAAAGTAAGCGCTTATTTTCTTCTATATGATTTATTTTGCAGACAGAATTTATTGCTTTACTTAAATCGTCGTGTATAAAGATTTTCGGTACATGTGTACTTGCAGCCTGTTCGGTTCCTTCCAGAAGCATTTTGTAACATTCGCTTTCCTGTGCTAAGTCGGAATTTAAATAGGACTTTTCAGTTAGTTCGGTTGCAGTTAAATGCACTTCTTCAACGCCAAGCCCTGCTACATCGCGCAAGAGTCTTTTGAGCTGTATGGGGCGCGGGAAGCCGACAATCAGTTTTAACGGGTGCAAAAGTTTTCCGTCAGTCTCCGGTGTAAAAGAAAAATATATTTTGCCGTCAGTGTAAGTTTTTTTTCCGTCGCTTGAGGTGGTTTCAAAAGTTTCTATTTTTGTAATGCAGGCGGTTCCAGCTTTTCCTTCGATTATTCCTGCGCTAAAAGAGTCGCCTTCTTTTTTATGCAGGATTTTGATTAAATGCTGAGCCCTTTCATCTTTGTACGGCAGAGGTTTAGAAATTTCTTCTTTAGTAAATAAACAAATGTTCACAAAAAAAATATAGCACAAGTGTTTATGGAAAGGAAAGTAGAGGGCGGTGAAATATTTGCAGATGTACGAATGTGCAAAAACCGGAAAATTAAAACATGCGGAAGCAAGGTTCGAACCTGAGTTCACTTTGCGCGTGGCGAGCTAATTTGTGAAACAAATTAGGCGAGTCCTATTTCCTATTACGCGCAACCGTGAACTCCTAAGGGGCGGTTCTTGCTGGGAGCTTGTTTTAATTTTCCCGGCTCACTTTTGATGATTTACTTCTTCAACAGTGCTGCGAACGGATTGTAATACATTCCGTCATCACTGCCAGAATAACTCTTTTGCGGGCGGGAAGCATTCTGGTTTTTCTGTGAAGCTGCAGTACCGCTTGCTTTTCTTACAATCACAACTTTTTTCTTTCCGTCACCGGAAGCTTTAGCTGTGCCTGAAGCACCAGTTGAAGTAGTTCTGGTTGCTGCATCTGACTTTAAAGAAAGGCTTATCCTTCTTCTGTCAGCATCAAGACCAATGATTGTAAATTCTTTTACATCACCAACTTTTATAACGCTCATTGGGTCACTGACAAAGCTGTCGCTTAACTCACTGATGTGGATGAGTCCAGTTTCGTGTAAACCGATATCAACAAAGGCACCGAAATCTACAACGTTTCGGATTTTTCCTGTTACTTTCATTCCTGTTTTTAAGTCTTCAAAAGCAACAACTCCCTTCTGCATTATTGGAGCAGGATAGCCTTCGCGAGGATCACGGTTTGGTTTTGCAAGTTCATCAATAATATCATTGATTGTTGTTTCGCCGACATTGTATTTTTCTTCAAGCTGCTTTTTTACTTCGGCTGAAATTTTTTCTTTCTTCTGAACATAAGGTAAAATTTCAGAAGCAACTTCGTAGTTTTCAGGATGAACCCAGGTGTTATCTAACGGATTTTTGCTTTCCGGGATTTTTAAAAATCCTGCACACTGCTCATAGGCTTTTGGTCCTAAGCCTGTAACTTTTTTCAAATCCTCACGGCTTACAATTTTACCATTAGCATCGCGATACGAAATTATTTTTTTTGCAAGGCTGGAATTGATTCCGGAAACATATTTTAAAAGGCTTGCACTTGCTGTATTTAAATTAACACCAACCTGGTTTACAACAGAGCCTACAACTTCATCGAGCGTATCGCTGAGTTTTTTCTGGTTTACATCGTGCTGATAAAGGCCGACGCCAATTGCTTTAGGGTCAATTTTTACAAGTTCAGCTAAAGGATCCTGTAAACGGCGTCCCATGCTGATTGCTCCACGAATAGTCAAATCAAGTTCAGGGAATTCTTCGCGTGCAATATCACTTGCCGAATATACAGAAGCACCGCTTTCATCAACTACGGTATACATAACATCATTGTAGTTTTCGCTGATTACTTTGCTTACAATTGCCTGTACTTCCTGACTTCCTGTTCCGTTTCCTACAGCAACAACCTGAATGTCGTACTTGTCAATTGCATCGTTTATGGCTTTATACGAACCTTCTGGATCTGTAACCTGCTTGATTAAGAAATAGCCTAAGTACTTTCCGGTTTCATCAAGGGCAGCACATTTTGTTCCCGTTCGAATTCCAGGGTCAACGCCTAAAACGCGGCTTCCTTTAATTGGCTGTGTCATCAAAAGATTCTTTAAGTTTTCACTGAATACACCGATTCCGTGAACATCTGCTTCATCTGCTTCGTCACTTCTGATTTCACGGATTACTGCAGGAGAAAGCAAACGCACAACGCCGTCTTCAATAGCTTCTGCGTGATATTTATTCTTTGGCTTTGCATTTTTCTGTAAGGCTTTTACTGCTTCTTCTACCTCAACATCAATTGTTACTTCAAGAGCGCCTTCTCGTTCTGCTCTGTTTATGGCAAGAATGCGGTGAGGCTTTACCTGGTTCAAAGGCTCTGAATAATCCCAGTACATCTGATAAGTAGAAGTTTTCTGTGCTTCTTCTTCTGTCTGTCCTTCCTGAACAATGCCTTTTGTCTTTATGTTACCGGTGTCCATATAAAGGGTATGAATTTTTTCGCGGTTGTCTGTGTCCTGACTTACTCTTTCAGCAATAATGTCTTTTGCCCCGGAAATTGCATCTTCAACAGTTTCCACATTAAACTCAGGATTTTCATTGTCAGTTTTAATATATTCTTTTGCTTTTTCTTCAAAATCTGAATCGTTAAGCTCAAGCATTGCATCTGCTAAAGTATCGAGGCCTTTTTCAATTGCAACCATTCCGCGGGTCTTCTTTTTCTTTTTGAATGGTGCCCATAAATCTTCGAGTGCTGTAAGGGTTTGCGCACTCATGGCAGCATTATAAAGAGAATCAGTAAGCTTTCCCTGATTAAAAATGCCTTTTACAATTTCAAGTCGTCTTTCTTCTAAGTTTTTATAAGAAGTAAAAAGATGATCACATTCCCTAACCTGAACTTCATCAAGCGAGCCGTGCTTTTCTTTTCGGTAACGGGAGATAAACGGAATGGTACAGCCTTCCTGCACCAGACTGATTACTGCACTAACCTGCTGAACACGAATATTTAATTCTTCAGCGATTTTTTTCATTATTTCGACTTCATTAACAACTAAGCCGTCCATTTGTTCTTGTGTAAATTCCATAGGCGGATATTTTACGAAAAAACTTGTGGTGCGTAAAGTGTGAAAGGGAGAATATCCAGTTTTGTAGTTTTTTATGAAAAAATTATGATACAATATGCGTATGATATCCATTGCCAATGTCTGGCTTGTAAAAATGAATCTGCACAACCACGATGGATAGTTCGAAAAGGTACTTGGAAAAATATACAAACTATAGTGGCTGATTATCAGCTTAGAAGATTAAGTATAAAAGAATAAGGATATACAAAGATGAAAAAAAATATATTTATTATGATATTAAGCTTTTTATTTATATTTGGTTTATCAGCACAGACTGTTGAAAAATTAGTAAGAACAGAAGAAATAAAACTTAAAGTAAAAATTGTAAATGTAATGCCAGAAGGAATAATGGTCGATGAAAAAAATGATGATATATATTTAATAAATGGTGGTAGTGGAGGCTCATGGATTTATAATTGTGAGAATAATTTTATCCTATTTGATAAAAATGTTCCAATATTAAATGGTGTCGAACGTGTTAAATTAAATGAATATCTAATTAGCTATTTTGATACAGGGGTTTTTATAGATAATACAAAAGGTGAGGATATTGCAAATTTAAATAATAAACTACAATCCGGCATAAGTTTCATACTGAAAAAAGGAAGCGGATATATAGTCTATTATGTAGATAAAAACGGTATCCCCGGCGCCGTTGATACAGAAGGAAAAATCTATACAAACAAAGAAGCAGTAGAATATCTCAAGCAGTATGATTCAGATAAATATGAAGAAAGTCTTTCGCGAGCAGAAGAGCTTGGTTTAAAGTACGCGTTTAAAAATGCAGAAGTTTTAGTATGGGGAAAGACGTATTATTCAACAATAAAGAATATGCAAAATGTATATGGAGAAATACCATATATCAGAACAAGTGATTTAATCCAATATGATCTTAAGGGATATGGATATGAGTTTCAAGATTATTTAAAGGGGTCAGAAATTTGCATAGTAAGTCCAGAAGGAAAGCGACTGAACCTTTTTTCCATCAGTGAACCATCAACAATCTATTCAACTTATACATGGGAACAAGATCATTCATCCAGCTGGTATGTAGGTTTTGGCGGTAACATCTACTATTACGTGGCCGGCTCTAAATTCACCGAAGTCTTCCGCATCCGCCGCACCTGGGGCGACCCGGACTTCTATGCAATGGCAATAAACGGCTACACCGAAGACGAATACGGAAAGTATGTAGACAAAGTCATTCCCACTCTAAGCAAAGCAGACCTCCGCCTTCTGCGCAACACAATCTTTGCACTTTATGGCGTACACTTTAAGAGCGAAGACCTCGCAAAACATTTTGACAAACAGGTGTGGTACACCGACGAAGGAAAAACTTCTGCCCTGGTTCAGCTTCCAGCCCACCGCCAGGCTCTTTTAGAAAAAATCCAGGCGTTGGAAAAGTAACGGTTTTATTTCTTTTGTAACAACTTTTCCAAAACTTTTTCGAGCTTTTTAAAATCGTTACATCTCTTTTTGAGCATACTGCTACAGTTCGGCTTTTGAACTAAGTAATATAGTTTATTTGCTTTTCTAATGATTGCTTCTTGATTTTTACGACACCATTCTATTTCTTTTATGCACAATTTCTTGTAGTTAGCTTGTGCGGGATTGTCTTTTGGAGAAGGTCTTAAATCGATTTTTGTAATGAATCTGTCATTAACTGGAATCATATTGTTAAAATTCAAAACACTTATAAGTTTTTCGCCATCGAAAATTCGAGTAAAATCTACATCATTTTTCTGAGTTTTATGCTTTTCTTTTGCCGAATCCAATGGAATACAATATTTATGTTCATCACAAATCACCACAATTCCGACAAACGGGCGGTTGCTCTTATGAATCTGCGGAGAAACTGACTGAACACGGTCATCTGCATTATGTAAATCCCGGATATATTTCATGTCCATGAAATATAAATTTAATCTTTCTTGTTCCATATTTGCCAAAAAAAAAGCCGTTGCAGCGAACTGAACGGCTATTGATTCCACTTAACGGCAGGACTCTCCGCTTTTAAAGTTCCCACTCACAGTAGGGTACACTGCTTTTAAAGATTCCACTTAGGGTAGGACTCACCACTAAACTAAATATAATATACCAGATACTTAAAGTCAATGAATATATTTACACTATGACCGCATCAACCTCCGCCTCACCGCCAGGCCCTACTAGAAAAAATCCAGGCATTGAAAAAGTAACCAGCCTACGCCGGATAAATAATTTTCCATTCTCCAGTTTTGTCTGAGCCAACTCGTGTTAATAAACCAAGATCCTGAAGTTTTTTCATATTCTTTTTGATGTTTACAAGACTGATTCCAACCAATTTTGATAATTGCTCCTGTGTCAATTCTGTATTTTTCTTTAATTCATCAATTATTTTTTTCTGAGAACTATTTAGTTTTACAGTATCGTTTACAGTATCGTTTACAGTATCGTTTACAGGGACATTTACAGTGTCGCTAGTCTTCTGTACATCCCAGGAGAAATTATCATCTAGCGGAACTGTAATTCTGAATACATCACTTTCTGCAAATAATGTCCTGCAATGACAATCTTCGTCTTCGAAAAGAAGAAGCAACAAGCAGTGCAATCATAACAACAATGCAGAAAGGAACAAAAGTAAAAATTCTTAAGCTTGGAAAGTCAGAAACAATAGACGGAATAACCAGCAACTGGGTACAGGTAGAAGTGCTCGCCGGTGCCAAAGACAAAGACGGCAATGCCCTGAAAGCAGGAATAATCGGCTGGTGTTACGGCGGGTATCTGGAATAGAAAAACTATACAACCTTTTGATATTTACTCACATCAATTGGTTCCAGAACAGTTTTTAATGAAGCCGCAACTGAAGGGTTTTCTGTGTTAATACATTCAATTTTGGAATGAAATTTACTTTTTAGACCTGTAATGAATTCATCGGCCCAGGATGGAGCTAAAACTTTTACATTTGCAAAATCAAGAGAAACAGTTTCGCCTTCTTTTAAATCACTAAAAAGATATGCAGAAGCTCCCATAAAAGCTTCACGCCCAGCCGGACGAGACATCAACATTTCACCAAAAGATGACATATCTACTTTCATTTAATTTTCCTTACATGACAAAATGCAAAAACAACCATCGTGATTATACGATGAAGTTCCAAAGACATAACCTGTTTCATCAGCATTGCAGATAGCATTTCCAGACTGATAAAAAAGATTCCATTTATTTTCTACAACAGAACTGATTACAAATTTCAAACCGTTCCCACGTAATTCTGGAGCACGACCAGAAATTGGCTGAGTAAAAGCGGTTTTTATTGCAATCTCATCATCTTTAATCGACTTTATAACTCGTGAAAGTGTATTGCGCAAACCAGCTCCAAAATCACATATATAAATATAATTTATATCAGAGTCAAAATCACAAAATACACCTTTTGGAACATCAGATGAAAAAGAAAAATTATGGTCAAAAGTATTTTCACCAATTTCACCAATGATTGCACCCAAAAGCCAATTCTGAGTCCTAGAAGTGTATGACATTAACCGTGCGTCAAAAACATCCCTCGTGCGTGAAACAAAGTCATTGAATTGTCCTTGCTTTATTAACGAGATTTTTTGAATGAAAGCATGCACAATATTTTCAGATATCATTTTGACACCAATCTGTTACAAGTCTAACACGATTTATAGTTAAAATCTATATTTCGTAATTCCAAGGCTTGTCAGGTTATACTTTCCGCCCCCCATTAGCTCACCGTGGAGCCCCGTCAGTTCTGAAGCGGAAGCGGAAGAATGCGCGTGAGCAAAGGGCGGAAGGGTGGAATTTGTAATAACACTTTCTTTGTAAAATTAAATTCTTCGATGAAAGAAAAGTTAGCGTCCAAAAAAAAGAATAAAAAAGATAAGGTTTGAAATAAATGTCACAATGAGATAAACTATTTTTCATGGATAATCAGACAATTAAAAATATGCTGCTTGATTTACACGAGACGCAGCTGGAATTTTCTGTGATTATGACAGGTAAAGATTCGAAGCGTGTAAATGGGCTTTATAAACCTGAGACGCGGGAAATCCTTTTACATAATAAAAACTTTAAGACTGACAACGAGCTTATCTATACGGCGATTCACGAATACACCCACCACCTGATTAATGAAGAACAGATAAATGAAGCGGGCGGGACACGACCTCCATACCAGGCAAAGAGCCACACGAATTATTTCTGGGCAAAATTTTATGAGCTGGTGGATATTGCAGAAGAAAAGGGCTACTACAAGCTCGACATTTCTACTAACAGCGAGCTTGATGAACTTACAAAAGAGATTAAAGCAAAATACATTGAACCGAACGGACACTTGATGCAGGAGCTTGGTAAATGCCTTATTAAGGCACACGCACTTTGTGAGCAGGCAAATATCCGCTACGAGGATTATCTGGACCGCATTCTGCAGCTTCCGCGTTCTACGGCAAAATCTGTTACTAAGGTTGGGCTTTTACCGGAAGAGGATGCAAAGCTTGGTTATGAAAATATGAAGCTTTTGAGTACCTGCAGGAAAAATGATGATAAGGCGAAGGCAGTTGAAGCAATTCAGGCGGGAAAGAGTCCGGACAGTGTTATTGCGATGATGAAGCAAAAGTCCCAGAAAAAAGATGAAAGTCCAAAGTCGCGTCTGGAGAAAGAAAAGACTCGTCTGGAAAAAACAATCAGTCAGTTAACACAAAGACTTGAATATGTGGAGGAAAGCCTTGCGAGCATGGAATAAATTTTTTGGCGTTTCAGTAATTCTTGTTTCTGTTTCATTTTCATCGCCGCTTTTTGCACAGAAAGTTTCTTCTACATCAGTTACTTCTCCAACTGTTTCTTCTCCAACAGTTTCTTCACCGTCGGTTTCAACCAGTTCTATTTCGTCTCCTTCTATGCCGACAATTTCAGCTCCTTCTCTTTCACAGGGGTTTTACATTCCGGGGGATTTTTACCAGAAAAAAACTACACCTGCTGAAAAGGCAAAAGAAGCTGAAGAAAAGGAAAGCGCTCAAAAGAACGAAGCAATTACTTCATTAAAAAATTACATTCCTTCCCTTACGGCACAGGACATTTCTTCTTTAGGGGATGCGGGCTTTTTAGATTCATTTTCATTTCTAAACACAAAAGACTCATCTTCTGTAATGCTCGAAGAAATTTTAAAGCAGCTGGAACAGATTAAGAATACACAGAACACAATTATTAATACACAAATATCGCTTCCTCAAACTTCTGAAAATTCTTCTACACAAGTGATTAAAAGCGCAGAAAGAACAGATTTAATAGAAAGCCAGAAATTAAAACGCTCACTCAAATTCCCTGCACGCATTCTACGCTTTACTGTAAACAATTACGACATTTTGAAAACCTGCAAAAAGATTTATATAAGCCGCCCGCAGAACGACGGGACTTTTTTAGTTTCTGCAGACAGACTTTATTCAAGCGACAATAAAAACCGAAATGAAACCTTTCATATTTTGTTTACCTGCAATAAGAATGAAACGGACTGTTCAAATTACAGGACAACTACAAGCGTGAACCAGGATTATTTAAACGCTTATTCTTTTCTGTATCAAATGAGCCAGAAAGAGAATTTGTTTGCGTACAGGACAGGAAATTTTGTTACATTGAAAACAAATGATTCTGACTGGAAACTGGATTTACTTATAGATCTTGGAGAAAAAGAATGATTCAAAAGCTTTCACAGGGTTTAGAGAAATTAAATCTATCTCTTTCAGCTGAGCAGATTGAAAAACTGGAATTATACATTCATAAAGTTTTGGACTTTAATAAGACATACAATTTGATGAAGGCTGCAGATGAAGATGAACTTGCCGTGAATCACATTTTGGACAGTCTTGCAGCTCTTCCTTACATAAAAGAAATTTGCGATGAAAAAAAATCGATTGCAGATATTGGTTCCGGCGGTGGCTGTCCGGGCATTCCTTTAGCGATTGTTCTGGAAGATAAAAATTTTACACTTGTTGAAAGAATGGAAAAAAGATGTGTGTTCCTGGAAAGTGTTGTGAGTTCACTGAAGTTACAGAATACAAAAGTTTTATGCACGAATGTTGACCAGCTTACAAAGGAAACTTTCGATGTAGAAGTGTTCCGCGCTTTTCACCCGTTTGATAAAAAGATTCTGCAGATGCTGTTTAAGCCTTTAAAGATGAACGGTCACCTGATTGCATATAAAGCCCGCTCTGAAAAGATTGAAGAAGAAATGCTGGGCGTAAAGAGTTTGATTAAAGGGTATAAAAAGATTCCGCTGACGATTCCGTTTTTAGAAGACCACGAAAGAAATTTAGTTGTGATACAAAAGTAGTTTGTGGTGGCAAAGTATAAGCGGTGGTTGGCGCTACGCCACACTTGTACGCACTTGCTTCAAGTGTGTGTCGAAACCACCTGATACGGTATAAATGTTTATGGTGAAACCCGCAGAAAATGTCATGCTGAATTTATTTCAGCATCTATGTATACAGATTCTGAAACGAGCGATGTGCTGAGCCTGTCGAAGTATTCAGAATGACAGAGCGGTGGTTGGCGCTACGCCACACTTGTACGCACTTGCTTCAAATGTGTGTCGAAACTACCGCTTATCGTGGTGAAATATAGAATATGAGAGAGAGAAAAAATTTTTTTGGTCCTGTTGAAAAAGCTCTGTATGACTATCAGTTAATTGAAAACGGGGATAAAATTTTAATTGGAGCGAGTGGCGGAAAAGATTCTACAGCCCTGATTGAATTTTTCTCGCAGTTAAAGAAAAGACCTTCGCTGCAGTTTGAATATAAAGCACTTCATATTAAGAGTGATTTCGCGCCGCCCTTCCCCGAGAAAATAAAAGCACTTTTTGAAAAATGGGATGTGCCTTTTGAAGTCAGGGGAATCAATACTTTGGAAAGAGTAAAAGATGGATTCAAGATGAACTGCTGGTGGTGTTCTACACAAAGACGCCGGGAGCTTTTACTTTATGCGGTTGAAAACGGATATAATAAAATTGCACTCGGGCATCATCTGGACGATGTTTTAGAAACGTTTTTAATGAACATGACAAACAAAGGTGAACTTTCCACGATGATTCCAAAACTGAAGCTGGAAAAATATCCTGTAGAAATTATAAGGCCGCTGTATTATTTACCCGAGAACGAATTGATTGAACACGCAAAGAATTCAGAATACGCAGGTTTCACTTGTACCTGTAACTACCAGAATAATTCCACCCGCAAAGAAGCAAAGTCTTTAATAAACATAATTACCGCGGGAAACGACAATACAAAAGAGCTGATGCTAAAGGCACTGAAGAATGTAAACCACGATTATTTGCCGTAACCTGCCACCGCATGCAGGAAGTTTTGTTACACAGATTTCTTAAAACGCAAATTGCTTCTACACGAATGTTGTTGGTGCTAAGAATTCATTACTGCATCATCCGCCCCTGCGCCCTTCTCTAGGCGTTCACCGTCCTCACTGCGTTGCGGTCGGCAAGGGGCTCCGCGGCGTGCTCATTTCCTTTGGGGGAAAGAACACCACTACTTGCGAAGCGTGGTTTTCTTTCCCCCAAACCCCTAATCTTTCCCCGCACGCTTTAAACGGAGTATTTAACATTGTTGAGTTGTATAAAGTATATGCTACCTCTGAATATTTCATACTTTCTGCTTCTTTTTTTTGTATAAGTTTTTTAAATTCATTGCTGAATGAAACCAAAAGTTTATCTTTCTCTACTAAAGAAGTTTTAAAATGTATACATCTTTTTTCAGGAGTTTTAATAAAAATATAATCCCAATGTATATATATAAATAAAAGCAGGAGGTTCTCATGGAGAATACAAAATATCGCGATTCAGTATTCGTTGATTTATTTATGGGGACCTCCAAAAATATTAACTTTCCATAGTAACTTTAATGCACGAGTTTAAAAGGGGATGTCTAAAAAGAAAGAAGTACGGTGTTAGAGCGCTAACGGTCATTTCGACAGGCTCAATGACCGTACTATTCAAACTTATTGAATATCCCCTTTTAAACTCGTAGAGAACAAGAAAAAATCATTGAAAATGAGTTTTTCTTGTTCTCCTAACACATATTATAACGATGTGAGCATGATAATTAACGGAAAACTGATTGTCCTTGTTGAGCATCAGTCAACGATTAACGAAAACATGCCGCTGCGGTTCCTGGATTATGTCGTTCGTCTTTACGAAAAAATTGTGCCGCAGAAAAGCCGCTATAAGAAGAAGCTGGTTCCTATTCCAACGCCGGAGTTTTATGTCTTCTACAACGGTACTGAACCTTACCCTGATATAAAAACACTATGTCTTTCAGATGCATTTATTATTAAGCAAAAAAGACATCAGTTAGACCTTACGGTTGATGTTTACAACATAGCAGATCCGCACCCTGAAAAACCTTTGACGATATTAGACAAGTGTGCTATTTTAAAACAGTACTGTGAGTTTGTAGAAACTGTCAGAAACTTTAAGGAAAACAATTCTGCCAATCCCATAACAGAAGCAATTTCTTACTGCATAAAAAATGACATTTTAAGTGAATACCTGAAACGAAAGAGCACGGAGGTAAATAATTTGTTAATAGCCAATTATGATTTCGAAATAGACAAAAAAACACTATGTCAGAGACTGACAGATGCTGAAGCAAGCTCGAAATAACGAGCTGCAAAATCAGCAATGACAGGTATTTACAAATCTCCCAAGTTCTAATCTTCCCCTAACGTTTTCCTTGTATTTATGCAAATTCGTGGTATCATTTATTATCATTTGAACATATCCTTTATCTGATGTATTACTTTCTCTTTTTGAAGGATGATACAAAAACCAGATAATAAATTTAAAGAGGCAATTATGACAGCTAAGATTAACTGGGACAATCTAAACAAAATGGAAAGCTTCAAGAAATTAAAGGAGCTTAAAGGTTCAGTTTCATTGAAAAAAGTTCTGAACGGAGCGGCAGGTGCAAAACGAGTCGGTGAATATTCCATCCCGATGGCAGCAGGACTTACCTACAACTATGCAGCAAAAGCCGTTAATAAGCAGATTATAAGCGTATTCAAGCAGCTTGTAAAAGAAGGCCAGCTTCTGGAAAAATATGAAGCACTTTACAACGGTGAAGTAATCAATACAGGCGAAAAGCGTCTGGTTCTTCATCAGCTTACACGCGTTCAGCTGGGAAAAGACGTTGTTGTTGACGGCGTAAACAAGCGTACATTTTATATTGAACAGCAGAAAAAAATTGCAGAGTTTGCAGATAAAGTCCATACAGGAAAACTTGTAAACGAAAAGGGCGAAAAATACACGACTGTATGCCAGATTGGAATCGGAGGTTCTGACTTAGGCCCGCGCGCAATGTATCTTGCACTTGAAAACTGGGCAAAGGCAAACAACACACACCTTATGGAAGCAAAGTTCATTTCAAACGTTGACCCGGATGATGCAGCTTCTGTCCTTGCTTCAATCGATATTTCAAAGACGATATTCATTCTTGTTTCAAAATCAGGAACTACACTTGAAACACTTACAAACGAATCTTTTGTAAAGGATGCAATCAAAAAAGCCGGATGCAGCGTTTCAAAGCACATGATTGCAGTAACGAGCGAAACTTCTCCGCTTGTAAAAAATCCTGATTACATGGCAGCATTCTTTATGGATGACTTTATCGGAGGACGCTACTCTTCTACTTCAGCAGTAGGCGGCGCAGTTCTTTCACTTGCATTTGGTCCCGAAGTGTTTGCAAAATTCCTTAAAGGTGCAGGAGATGCAGATAAAACAGCTGCAGAAAAAGACATTACAAAAAACCCTGCCCTCATGGATGCCCTCATAGGCGTTTACGAGCGCAACATACTTGGATTCGGTGCAACAGCAGTTCTTCCTTACTCACAGGCACTTTCACGATTCCCGGCACATCTTCAGCAACTTGATATGGAATCAAACGGAAAGAGCGTAAACCGCTTCGGCAAAAAGATTTCGTATGTTACAGGCCCTGCAATTTTCGGTGAACCAGGAACAAACGGACAGCATTCGTTCTATCAGCTTCTTCATCAGGGAACAGACATAATTCCGCTTCAGTTCATTGCATTCCAGAAAAATCAATGCGGAAAAGACATTACAATTGAAGGCTCCACAAGCCAGAAAAAACTTGCTGCAAATGTAACTGCACAGATTGTTGCTTTTGCACTCGGAAAAGATGATGAAAACCCGAACAAATACTTTGCAGGCGAGCGCCCTTCTTCTCTCATCTGGGGAAAACAACTTACTCCTGAAGCACTTGGCGCACTTCTCTCGCACTACGAAAACAAAGTAATGTTCCAGGGATTCATCTGGAATTTGAACAGCTTTGATCAGGAAGGCGTTCAGCTTGGAAAAGTTCTTGCAAAGGCAGTTCTTTCAGGAAAAATGGACGGAGCCCTCAAGGCATTTGCTGAGCTTCTGATAAAATAAAATGCGGTGGTTGAGTCTCTCGTGCGAAGCCGCCGAAGGCTAACCACCATATATAGTGCAATGGTCTCTTGAATTTAGATTCCAACCCCGTCACCCTGAACTGGTTTCAGGGTCTGTATAACGGGATATTTAATATTAATTACCCTACTTATGCTTTACTTCGCTCATTGCAGAAGTGCCGTCGGCGAAGTGGAAAACGGTTACATACGAATAGCCGAAAGGAATTTCTGCAACAGGTGCTGTGTAAGTTGAGGTGCCATAGCTTCCAGACAGCCACTGGTCGTTTACAAGGCATAGACCATATTCCCTGCCTTTTGTTTCCCAAACGGCTTTAAGGGCTGTTTCATAGTCTAAATTGGAATCAAGGGAAAGGGCTTGTTCTACCTTCTCATTCAGGTCACTGAGCATGTCTGTAGGGAATGCCATTGTGTGAGCAAAGCACGGAGAATCATAAAAAATCTGATAACTTCCGCTTAATCCTGGAACGACAGTTTTTGTTTTGCAATAATAGGCTTTTAGAGACTCACTCATAAGCTCGTATATAGGGAGAAAATAAGCATAAAGAGAATTATAATTATTGTCGGATGTTTCACAATAACCTGATAGGCATATAAAACTGTCCCTTCTAAAAAAATCTTCAAAATTATTACCATTTTGGGTATTTTTATAGCGTATTTCCCATTTGCCTTCATTAGTTGGAGAAATGTTTCCCACTTTATACCATATGCCGTTCTTAAGATAACAAAAGTTTATTCCGTTTAAATTACTATTATATGATGCAAAATTTGTTCTGAACAAATAAGATAATATATCTGAATCACCTGCACTTTCAAAATCATAAATCTTTGGGAAGACCGGACAGGTTATATTTGAAACAACAAGAGAATAAATGGCCCTGTTGTCATTTATATCATGCAGATCGAGTACAAGAGTATAATAGGATTCCAAAAAGTTTTCACCAAAATCAAGCGGTGTTCGGACTCCGTTATAAATCTTGTCATAAAAGTCTAAAGGCAGCTTTAAATATGCCGTAATTTTTTTATCCTGTAAGGAAGCAAGATTGCTTCGACTTACTGTGTCGGCTTCTGGAGATTTATCATCTTTTTTAATAAGGTAATATTCAATTTCAAAGGCTTGTTTCTGCTGGTTATAGTACATTCCACCCTTTATATCTGAACCAGTATTAACAACCTCCTTATCATAAAAGAAAGGAAAGATTTTGTTAGGAGCTGTCCTCTGATACAGGTAACGTGTAATTAAATCATCTGAATAAACGACAGGAGGTATATTATCCTGCCGACAGTCAATTGTCGTGGTACAGCTAGAATAATAAACGTTTCCTGTTATATTGCTTTTTGCAAAAAGATATATTGTATAACGACTTCCACTTTCTATGGAAAAATCAAATTCATAGAAACTATTTTTTCCAGAATTACATACACCATATGTATAATTCTGAGTCTTTGTAAAATTCTGAGGTAAAGTCACATGAACCTGCCTTACACCTGTACCTGCCTGGGCTGTTTCAACTGTAGCTGTAAAAGAAGAGGGAAAAGCAGGATTCTGACTGTCCGTTCCAGGATTTGACGGACTGATTCCGTTATAAAAAACATAAGGTTCAGAAAGAGGTCCAAAATAACTTTTTTCATTATAGTCAAAGCAGTAAGTCATATATACTTCATATATTCCGTTACCAAAAGAAGGATATCTAGAGCTAACCCCAAAAGAATGGGAATTTGCATTTTTACTAAAAGATTTTAATTCAATTAAAGTACTTCCATCATGCGAAAAAGAACTGAAATCTTCATTTTCACTGGGTTTATAACGCCAAATAACATACGGTCCATAATTTGATGCTCCGTATGACTCAGGATTTTTATAAGAGCCCTCTGTTTTACCATACACATTATAATACAAAGAATATCCGCTTATGGAGCTTTCTATAAGCCTTATAATTTCTGCCTGTTTTGGAACAACCCTTAAAATTTCTTTACAATTTCCAACAGTATCAACAGCCGTTATTTTTACATAGCAGTCCTGTTTTATGTTGCGGTTAAAGGTAAAGACATTATTCTGATCATTAAACTGCGGTATGGTGCTGCAGCTATCCTTTGAATATCCCCATCGTAATGTATAGGTGCAGGGCTCACTGAGTCTTGAATAATATGTATCTCTGCACTGTGAATAATTAAAGGTTTCTGTAACAGATTCATTTTCGTAATCAGGTAATCTTGAATTAGGAGTATCGTTTTTAGGAATTAAGACTTTGGAAGCATCAATTGTCGTATCCTTTATTACATACCACGTCTTAACAGTCGTATTTCCTGCATTGTCTTCAAAAACAAAA
>JAEELR010000168.1 GCA_016282835.1 Treponema sp.
AGAAGTGGAATAAAAAAAGTAGATGCATCTCATGATCATGATGAATATTCTCAGTATGCCATCTATGCAAATGCGAATAATGGGCTCACCATTGATGAAAGCTTATCCATTACAACCCCTGAAGGAGGACATATTGAGCCGTACGGAAGAACTATATATGATTCGAGAGAAGGGCAAGCAAAAAGAGTAATAATTGAGTCAAATAATAATGAAAATACCAATAATAACCCGTCTGATTCTAGCGGAAACAACAATAGTTCATCAAATACCAAATATAATAATACTGAGGAGAAAACAGATTCTGAGATAACTGATCTTCCTTCCATAAAAATCAGCAAGGCATCTGGAGGTAAAAAGTACATATTATTGGCATGGAAAGCTTTAAGCAAAAAGAATAAGAAAAAAGTGTCTAAAATACAAATACAGTATAGTACAGATAAAACATTCCGTACAAATGCCAGAATCATTACAGTAAAAAAGACGGCTACAAAAAGAAAAATAAAAAAATTGTCTTCTAAGAAGACTTATTATATACGAATTCGCACATATAGTAAAAAGGGTAATGATACACATGTATCGAATTGGTCATCATTCAAGAAGGTTAAAGTTAAGTGAAACACCATTACTTGAAGGCAGTGATAAGTGTGAAATATCAAACAACTACGTTCTTTTGTACAGGAGCTATATATGAAATCATTTATACGTGCAAACTTATACGTAATAACGTTGTTGGCTGGGGGTGCTTTGTTACTGCATGTGGGCATAATAGTAGTGCAGAGCCTATAGATTTAGAACAGTTCAAGTGCTCATCGTCTATCCAAACAGTGTTTGAGGTATTGGGAGAGACTGAAAAAGAAGAAAAAAAGCGGTGCCACATGGTATGTCTATAAAGATCTAAATCTATGGGGGTATAATGGTTCTGCTAATTTTCGGTGTAGAGATGATGGAGATACCATAAGTGAATTTTGTGGTAGCTTCACATTGGATAAAAAAGAGTTTGAGGATGTTCTACAGCAGATGTCTGAAAAATATGGTAGCTATGAAGTATCCGATTATGCGTCAGTAAAAACGCAAAAAAATCAGAGGATATTTCACCTCTGATTTAAAGTAACTATTTAATAAAAACTTAGGGGACCTTGTCTAAATGACATTGGAACCGTCCCCCTGACTCTTTTGAACCTTAAAATAAATGTAGGCAATATAAAAATGTGTTATAATCGCCTAATATGCGCAAAGCGCTAACAATATTACTAGTTGGAGGGAAAACAAGATGAAAAAAGTAAGTAACAGATTTGAGGGGATTATTACAAAAGTTGTTTCTATAGCATTGGTTTTTGCGATTGTGATTGCATTTGCAAATCCCATGACCGCTTCAGCCAAGGTTAAGAAGATGACACTTAAGAATGCAGATTTTCGCGAAGATCTCACAAATGAGGTTGATGCTGTGGCAAAGACTGTAAAGAGTGGTCAGTACAAATTCAAGATCAAGGGCAAAAAGATGACAAATTATGTATGTTTAAAATTCACAGCTCCCAAGAGTAAAGAGTATACATTTAAATTTAGCAAGCTCAAGCCAAGTGGTGAATTTGCATGCGGTCACTACTCAGTTAATAAGATAGATCCTGCATTTCCGCAGTATTTCCTTGATTCACAGAATCATTTTGTTACTTCAAAAGTTGTTTCAGATGGATACAAAAAAACTGGTAGTGATAAGATATATCTTAATGAGGGAGAAAGCGCTTACATCATATTTACACTTACCAAGCTGCGTTCAAAGTCAATGACATTCAATTTTAAAATTAAATAAAATTTTTTTACTTGCGGAGAAGGCATGAAAAAAGAAAAGAAAAAAAGGGAGATTTCACGGGGAAGGGCTATAAAGAACAATATTTATGCAGTTAAGCTTCTAAAAAAGCTTTGCCCTTCGATGGTTGTTCACGGAGCCATAAGCAGGTTCCTTGGTTACTTCGAGTGGCTGTTTTACAGTGCGTTCTTTATGCGCTTCGTCATAAATTCGCTTCAGGCAGGAGACAGCTTTGGAAGAATAATGATATTCGTCGGAATTGTAACCGTTGTTTCCTGTGCCATGAGTTTTTATGACAAGTTTCTTGTGGGCTATCGGTTCCCGGTTAATAACGTTATCATCAATAAAGAGCTGTATAAGCTCCTGTTTAAAAAATCAAGAAACGTTGAGCTTGAGTGCTTCGAAGACAGCGAGTTCTACGATAAATACACTCTTGCTATGGAGAAAGCCGACACCCGTCTTGTTGAGACGGTGCATGCCGTGTTTAATGCCATTTTTGGAGCCATAGCGGGCGTGTGTGCGTTTGTCTTTATGTTTCAGGTGGACAAGGTTTCTGTCTTGTTCCTTATTTTCCCTGCAATCGGCAATTTCATATTTAACAGGATGATCAGTCATATCGACTATCAAAGAAACAAAGATATGAACCCGCATAACCGCCGGATATCCTATATCAACAGAGTTATGTATCTTCCTGAATATGCAAAAGAGATGAGGCTTACGGACGTATTTTCTCTTATGAAACGTCAGTATAAAGAGTCAATCACAGGCCTTTCGGATGTTACAAAGAAATACACCAAAAAGACGGTTGTTCTTCACTGGTTATATGTAATGTTCACCTTTACGTTTATCTTTGAGGGACTTCTTATTTACGGAGCATTCTGCACTTTAGTGCGGGGGAGCATGTCCCTTGCACAGCTTTCGGTTATTACCAGCATGATGGTGTCTACCACATGGATCCTGATCGGATTTACAGAGTCTCTGACAAGCCTTTTTAAGAACGGACTCTTTATCGAGTACCTGCGAACATTTCTTGAGTATAAGGAAAAGATTCCGGAAAATTATGAAGGTGCCGATCCCGGAAATGAGATAAAGTCTCTGGAATTTAAAAACGTTTCATTTTCATATAAGGACAAGGAAGTGCTGTCACATTTAAACATGGAGTTCAGAGGAGGAATGACCTACGCGCTGGTGGGACAT
>JAEELR010000002.1 GCA_016282835.1 Treponema sp.
ATTCAGAAAACTAAAATAATCGTCCGATAATAAATATATTATGAAACGTGCTAAGTATTTAACAGTCGTATTCGTTGGTACATTAGTTTATGTAGTTATGTCTCTTTGTTTTGGTCAGAACAGCCTTAAATGCTATTCACAGATGGAAGAACAAAAGAGAATTGTCAGTAAACAGAAAGCAGAAATTCAAAGCATAAATACAGAATTAACGCTGGAACTTTCGGCCCTTAAGAATGATAAGGCTGTAATTGCCGCTTATGCACGTAAAATGGACTATGTTTCAGATGGAGAGCAGCTTGTAAAGATAACAGGCCTCAAGCCATATCAGAATGCACTTTATGATACAGGAAGCGTAGTAAGACATGTTGAACCTTCGTATGTTTCTGAAAAGCTTTGTAAAATGTGCGGATTGTGCGCTGCAATGCTTGTTTTGCTTTTAATGTTTATCTATGATTTCAAAAAAGGAAACATTTCTTTTGCACATAAAAAGGATTTTGTAGCAGGTGTACCTGTTTACAACGTTCCACAGGCATAAAAAATCAATAAAATTATGATTTTCTCTTCCAGGTAACATTCATTGTACCTGCTTTTGCAGCACCGTCATTCAAAATAAGTGTTGATTTGGTACCGGTAAGAGTGTCATCGTCAGATAAAGTTAAAACCCATTTAATAGGAGCGGCATTTACAGCTTCTTTTAAAGCAATTTCGCGTGGAAGTTCAGGGAAGAAGGAGGCATTTGCTTTGCCGTTCTGTGTGATGATTATGTTTTGAGACTGACCTGAGCTTGAAATTTCAACAGTAATATTCATTGATGAACCGTTTTTAAAGATTACAAAGCCTCGGCCACCACGCATAATAACAATTTTGTCTATAGTATCTTCGCCACCCCAGGTGCCTGACAGGAACTCTGTTGACTGAATTGTAGCACCTGCTTTTGAGCTGCCCTGATTTGTAACTACATTTCCATTGCCGGAAAGAAGGGCAGTTATAGTATCCTGGAGTGTTGATTTTGGTTCCATAAGGATTTTATAAAAGGAATCATATTCTTTTGCTTCCGAAAGAGTTGTTCCTTTTGAACTGTCATAAAGGGTTATTGTCGAAACCCATTTTGAAGAGTTTTCTTTTCTGGTAATAACAGCATAAAGTGATATTTTTCCGTCTTCAAATTCATCTGTCTGAGGGGAGTGATCCATTCTTACGCCGTTTCGTTTATCCTGAACTGTATATGAATTGATTTCACACAACTGTGTGTAGTAAAGATCACTTGTCATTTTAGACATATTGTCATCAACGCCTGTCGCAACAATTCCAAAATAGTCAATTGAATACTTTTGCGCAAAGCATGAAGAAATAAAAGTGAGGAATAAAACTGTCAGAACAAGTTTTTTATTTGTCATCTTATAAATTGCTCATCCTCTGAGTTTTGATGAAATTTCTCTTTGAATTTCTCGGTTGATGTCCCTGTTTTTAATAGTTTCCCGTTTGTCATACTGCTTTTTACCTTTACAGATTCCAAGAGTAATCTTAACACGGCCATCTTTTAAATAAACATCTAAAGGTATAAGAGTGTAACCTTTTTCATCAACTTTTCTTGAAATTCTTTTAATTTCTTCTTTATGCAAAAGAAGCTTTTTTGGTCTGTCAGGATTATGATTAAAGATTGAAGAAAAAGAATATTCAGAAATATGAAAATTTTTAAGGAAAACTTCACCATTAACTACTTCTGCAAAGCCATCAGGATATGAAATACTTCCGTTTTTTACAGATTTTACTTCTGTCCCTTCCAGCTGAACTCCACATTCGTAAGAGTCTTCCACAAAGTAATCAAATCGAGCCTTTCTGTTTTCCGAAATCACTTTTTTTCCATCAGACATAACCATATTATTATAAATCATACTTTTTATTAGGGCAAGTGAAGAAAATATCATAAGTTTTTAGAAAAATATAATAAATAAAAGGCATATAAAAAATGGCGCGAAATCGATTGTTTGCATTTCGCATTATTAACCCATAAGAAGAAGGTTGCGGGACGCAGGAAAAAGAAAGTAAGGGGGGACCTGCAGTGGGACGGCCGCGTTTACGCCGGACGTCGCACGGAAGCCGGGGGATACCTTGCTTTTTTTTTCTGCAAGTTTTCGAAGAAAACTTGGTAAGCTTTGCGTCTCGCTGGGACCCGCCATGTTACTGATTTAATAATGCGGATTTAAGAATGACTAGAAGCCATTTTTTTATATGAAGACATATTGTTTTATAATAAAACTTATGTTATTTTATAAATAGGGTGGATGTTTTATGAACCGACAATTATTTGAATATTCCTACGAATTAAAAAAACAGAATAAACGGAAAACTTTTTTTACTATATTTTATTTCATTTTTATATATTTAATCCTGAACATTATTTTTTCATTTGTACTTTTTCCTGTAAAGCAGGTTTCTAATTCTATGAGTCCTGACTTTCCTGAAAATTCGATCTCGTTCATAACTAAAATATATAAGGTTCCTGACCGTGGTGATGTTGTGCTTCTCAAAAGAAGAATTACTACAGAGCATAAATTTTACGAAAAAATCTGGCACAATATAAGTCTTTTTTTTACAGCACAACAGTATGATTCTTATACAAACAAGGATTTTCCTGATACAAATAATCAACTCAGAAGAGTTGTGGGTTTGCCTGGTGATGAAATATATATGAAAGATTATGTTCTTTATGTAAAACCAGCAGGAGAAAAACACTTTTTGACCGAGTTTGAACTTTCAGATAAACCATACAATCTTACATTTATAACTCCACCGGTAGAATGGAATGGAACGGTTGGTGTAAGAGGTTCTTTTGATTCAATTATTCTTGGACAGGATGAATACTTTGTTCTTGGTGACAACAGAATTTCTTCATCAGATTCAAGATTATGGGGTACTGTAAAAAAACAGGATATGGAAGGGCGCATTCTTCTAAAATATTATCCTGTAAAAACAATTAAATTTTATTGATGTCCTGTAAAGAGATTTCACTTTATATTCATATTCCTTTTTGTGTCTCAAAATGTGATTATTGCGATTTTTTCAGTGTTCCAACCGGGTGCAAAAAATCAGCTGTACAAGATGAATATATAAATGCCCTTTGTAATGAAATAAAATTCAGATTCAGTAATTATCAGCAGAGCAAAATTAAAACAGTCTACATAGGCGGCGGGACTCCAAGTCTCTTGAATGAAAATCAGATTAAGACAATATCTGATGTAATAAAACAAACAGGTCTTACACAAGATTATGAATTCACCTTTGAAGTAAATCCGGATGATGTTACAGAACAGTTACTGCTGGCACTGGATTCCTGTGGTATAAACAGGATATCTTGCGGAATCCAATCTTTTGATGATGATGTATTAAAAAAAGTAAAAAGAAGGGCAGATTCTGAAACTATATTAAAGGCGCTTGAGCTTCTAAAATCAAAATGGAACAAAAGACTTTCAGTTGATTTAATCTGCGGCTTACCTGATGAAACTCAAAAAAGCATGATGAAAGGGCTTGAACTTCTTGTGCAGAAAAAGATTGAACATATATCGTTTTATTCCCTTTGTGTAGAAGAAGAAACTCCTTTAGGTAAGTCAATCACTCTTGGTGACACTCCGTATGATTATGATTTTTGCGATGAATTATGGATTAAAGGACGCGATTATCTGATTTCAAACGGCTACGAACAGTATGAAGTTTCTAACTTTTGTTTGCCACAAAATGAATGCCTTCATAACATGACTTACTGGACCCATAAAGATTACATAGGCTGCGGTTCAGGCGGCACAGGAACAATTTATACTGTAAAAGGCGAGGGCAACCGTTATACAAATGATAAAAATATAGCAGAATATATAGATTTCTGGACAAAAAACAATCTTGAAAATACTCAAAAAGTTACTAATATTCCTCAAAGTGTCGAAAAAATCATACAAAAAACGTCGAAATTTGAGTATTTTATGATGGCTTTGAGAACTAAAAGAGGTGTTTCGCCGGCAGAATATCAGGAGATTTTTGGAGAACCAATCTCGTCTGTAATACAAAAAAAACTTGAATCAACATGCAAAAAATCAGATTCCGGAAATTATTATCTTGAGAAAGACAGGCTTTTATTCTTGAATACATTCCTGGAAGAGCTTTTAGATCTGCCTGATTAATAAGGAATCTTAATTGTAAATGAAGTTCCTACATCTTTGGTAGATTCTACAGAAATGTTCCATCCGTGTGTTTCAACAATATTCTGAACTACGCTAAGGCCAACTCCCATACCTTCTTCGCGTCTGGAATTAGTACCTCGGTAGAACATGTTGAATATATTTTTAAGGTCTTTTTCTTCTATTCCAATTCCTGTATCAGAAATGACATATACTACATTGTTATCTGCAATAAATGATTTTAGGGTAATTGAATCGCCGTCATTTGTATATCTGAGTGCGTTATTAAAGAGATTTTCAAAGACACGTCTTGCAAGCATTTTATCAAAAGGTACAAGGACCTCTTTATCAAAATTAATTTCTGTAATGATATTTCTCTTAAATACTCCGCCTGTTGTTTCTTCTTCCTTGATAATTTCTGTAATAAAGTCTGTGATAGACTGAGTTTTCATTGCTGCACGTATTTCGCCGGAATTCATTTTTGTAAAATTAATCAGGGTATCAATCATGTTTTCGAGCTGATTTGTTTTTTCTGTAATAAGCTCCATGGCGTTATTAATTTCATCCTGGCTGCTTAAAACTCCGTCAGAGATTGCTTCTGTATAACCTTTAATTACAGCAACAGGAGTACGAAGATCATGACTTATTCCCATAATAAACTTTGTTTTCTGGTTCTGGGCTTCTAAGAGGGAAACCCTCATTTTTTCCAGGCTTTCAGAAATAGAAGTTAATTCATTGGTCTTTTTAAGATTAAACTCAATCTTTTTAGAAAGGTCTCCGCTTGCAATTGCTTTAGTTTCTGACTCAATTTCTTTGATTGATCTGTTAATTGTTGTAGACAGTCTGAGTATTATTATGATACATACGGTAACAATAATTGTCAGAATTATATAAAGGGTTGTAAGGAGACTTTGGCTTCGGGATGGATGACCTTTGACTCGGGGAACCCGCGTAATCATTATGGAATTAAGGGTTGCTGTTCTTAAGGTTGTAAACTGGTAAAAATATTTATCGGAATCGGCTCCCATTATAAGATATAATTCCCATTGCGAAACCAGGGCATTTGTAGGAAGTTCCTTGATGGAAGAGGTAATTACAAGGCCGGAAAAATTATCAATAAGGGCTGTTTCTACTGTTTTAGGCAGCAGCTCCAGATTTTTCTTAAAAAGCTTGTAATCATAATCTGTCATGTTTGATTTATCAAGCTTCTGAACCTGTTCATAACCAGTTAAAAGCATATTTTTCTGAGTACGCAGAAAATAATTTATGCAGACAAATAATATGCATGCCAGTGGAATTGCGGTAA
>JAEELR010000169.1 GCA_016282835.1 Treponema sp.
CTTAGCTTATTGTGCAGAAGAAGAAGCAAACAGAGAAGCATATAACAATGTTCTTGCTGCAGGCGGAAATCCAAAAAGACCTGCTCCATATAATGCTCTTACAAAAGTTCTTGGTGATTTCGCAAAAGAAGCAGCATCTTCAGAGCTTCCAGATATTAAAGACGGTCTTGTAGACGGTGTAACAGAATACAAACTTACAGACTTTGCTGGTCTTAAAAAAATGGCATCACTTATTACTTTAAGAGATGTAACAATTACACAGGTTAATGACATTGTTATTAACGATTATGTTTTAAACAAAGACTTTTCTTATGCATTCGAAGGCAGTGCTGAAAGAGCTGATCTTGCAAAGGATTTAGTTAATTTTGAAGGTATTGGTTATAAAGATACTCCTTTCGCAGGAACATTTGATGGAAATGGATATACAATCAAGGGTCTTTATATGTACCAGTCTCGTCAGGGCACAGGTTTCTTTGGTTCAATCAATGGTGCAACAATTAAAAACGTAACACTTGTAGATGCAATGGTTGTTAATTCTAACAGTTCAGGAGCTGCTGATAGCTCTGATGATGACCGCTTTGGTGGTTTAGTTGGTATGGTTCAAGGAGCTTCTACAATTGAAAACTGTACTTATGTTGGTGTTGTAGGTTCAAAAGAAGCTGAAGCTCTTGGTGGTCCATACGAATATATTGCTGCAATCGCAGGTCGTATTGATGCAGCTGTTGCAATTAAAAACTGTACAGCACTTTCAAAAATTTATGGTTCAGGACTTCCATTAAATAAAAAAGGTGGAAAGGGTGAAACTTATGAAAACAGCTTTGGTATTGATTTTGCAACATGGACTGTTCAGACAGATGCAACAAATACAAAGGGTGCTTACGATTCTGCCGCTGTTGCAGCTGTAAATGCAAAAGTTGCAGCTCTTGCAGCAAAACTTAAATAAGTTAATTTAACTTAACACAAACACCATGGAACTTAGTTTCTGTGGTGTTTTTTTTTGCAACTCTCATTTTCTTTACCCAACCGCCCTCCACATATTTATTTTTTCTAATAAAAAGTTTATCATTTTAGAATTATGTATTAAGTTGAACTATGATCCTCGGTGGTTGCGCGAAAAGTTTGCGGTGGTTGAGCCTGTCGAAACCACACCCGTTACCACTTTAAATAGTTTAGTCTAACAGAATTTTTAAAAGGGAATACAATAATGAAAAAGTCAATTACATTTTTTTTAATTTCAATTTTAAGCGTTTCACTTTTTTCTCAAGGAAATAATAATTCATATTTTGACGATTCAATAATCCTGAGTGACTCAACAGAATCTGCAGACTTTACAGGTTCAGTACAACTTGCTCTTTCAAATACAGACTATATGGTAACAGCCGGTGATGTGTATTCCCTGACATATTCTGCAAACGGAATTCCGGTTTCTTATACGATTCCTGTAGATCCAACTTATAAAATCAGGGTCGCTAATCTTGCAGTATTAGACGCATACAATAAATCCTATATCAATTTAAAAAAACAGGTAGAAGAAATTGTACTAAAAAATTATCCCTTGTGCGGCGTTCAGTTTGTGTTGCTGAATCCTGCTTCATTCAAGGTCCTGGTAAAAGGTGAAGTAAAAGCTGCTACAGAAAAAAATGCCTGGGCTTTAACTAGATTAAGTAGCATTATTTCAGGAACGACAACACCTTTATCTTCAATAAGGGACATAACAATCACATCAAAAAACGGTAAAAAAAGTGTATATGATTTATTCCTTGCCCGTCGCTTTGGTGATTATTCTCAAAACCCTTATGTAAGGCCTGGCGATATAATCACAGTAAATAAAATAAAACGCGTAGTAAATATAAACGGCACTGTAGAACGTCCTGGCCGCTACGAACTTATGAAGGGTGAAAACTTAAAGCAGTTAATCGAATTCTATGGCAATGGACTTTCAGAATATGCAGACACAAATAGAATTATACTTGAACGCGATTTAAACAATTCTACAAAAGGCAGTGCAAAAATTTATTTAACACAAAAAGATATAGATTCCGACTACGAGCTTTTTAACGGTGATTCAATTACAATTAAAAATATTACAGAACTTACATCATCCATTATAGTCGAAGGTATTTTAAATGTTTCTTTCAATACAAACGAAATAGAAACAGAAAAATACAAGGATCCGTTACTTATAGACAGTCAGAATGAAAAGCAGACAGCTAAAGACAGTAACTTGAAAAAAGAAACAGCTGCAAATCCTGTACAGAATAATAATTTAACCCAACAGGAAATAAACAAACAAAAGCAGTCTTCATCAAATGAAACAATTTCCAGAACTTTTGTAAAATTTAAATCAGGTGAAAATTATGCATCGTTAATAAGAAGAATCCAGAGTATGTTTAATTCTAATTCAGATTTACAGAGTTCTTATATTGAAAGAGACGGAAAGAAAATCCCGCTAAATCTGGAATTGAGTTTATATAACGCAGAATATTTAAGCCCTTACTCACCACAGGCAGACGACAAACTTGTAATTCCGTTTAAGCAGCACATGTATAAAGTTTTATTAACAGGAGAAGTAAAAGCAACTGTTGAACAGGATGTGTGGCCGCAAAAAAGGCTTTCTGAATTTCTTGAAGACAATTTAACTGATTATTCTTCCAAAAGAAATGTTCAGGTTATAAGTGTTGACGGCACTGTTAAAGAATGTGATTTATTTCTTGCAGAACGTTTTGGAAAAGAAGATCAAAATCCCTATATAAAAGCAGGTGAAAGAATAAATGTTCAGCGCATGGAAAGAAAAGTATATATTTATGGTTCTGTAGAGCGTCCTGGAACTTATCAGCTTTTGCCGGGAGAAAACTTAAAGGAATTAGTTGAGTATTATGGCGGTGGTTTAACATCACTGGCAAATACAAATAAAATAAAAGTAACAAGAATTTCAGATGATGAAAATAAAACAGGCTTTGTACTTTATCTGAATGAAGAAAACTTAAAAAATAATTTTGAATTATCCTGTTATGATGTAGTACAAATTGATAACTATAGAAATCTCCGTTCAGTAATCTTTGTCGAAGGTGCCGTAAATGCATCTGAAGGAGTAGAGCTTACCAGCTCAGACCGTTTCTCAGTTCAGTTTGAAAACGGAACAACCTATGATGAATTTATCCGTACAAAAGCAAACTGGTTTAAATCAAACTCAAGCGATATTGAAAACTCATATATTCAGCGTGGTGAAGAAGTAATTAAAATAGACATCAAAAGAGTTTTATATGATGTAAACTACAAGTTCGATGAAAAACTTTGCGATAACGATATTTTGCGAATTCCATTCAAGCAGCTTTTCGTTACAGTTGCAGGAGCAGTTCATAATCCTGGTCGTTATCCTTATGTAATAGACAGAACCTATGAGTATTATATAGGACTTGCAGGCGGCTTTATTTCAGAAAAAAACTCGCTTGATGCAGTAAAAATAATCGACATAAACGGAAAAAAACTCGGCAAAAAAACTTTCATCACTCCGGAAGCAACAATCACAGCCGAATCAAATTCATTCCTGTATAAGTTCAATCAGTATTCAGGAGTAGTAACAACAATCCTAAGCATCATCACCACCTCCCTAACCGCCATAGCACTCATAAACAAGTAGCGTAAAAGAACCACGGTGCTTGAACAAAGAACTTGCGGTGCTTGAACAAAGAACTTGCGGTGCTTGAACAAAAAACTTGCGGTGGTTGAGCCCGTCGAAACCACCTGAATAGCGGACACATTTTTGGATGAGGCATTAATTCATTGAAACATTTAATTAAAAGTGCTACCTTTCACTTATGAAAACAATCGACACAGCAGTAGAAAATATTTTAGAATCTTACAAAAATTACGGCGGAATCAATCTCGACGAAGCTATAAATTTCCCTAACCGCCAGAATGTAATTTCTGTCCTTACAGATTTACAAAGCTTAATTTTCCCGGGATATCGCTTTGCGGAAGAAATAGATTCAGACACTCTTCGTTTCTTAACAGGTGAAAGAGTAAACAGAATAATTTCTATGCTTACAAAAGAAATCCAGAAAGCTCTTGTTTTCGTAACTAAATCAAATAATGCCGAAAAAATGAATTGCTTCAAATTAGCAGAAAATGCTGCCTATGCTCTTGTAGAAGAAATTCCTGAAATAAGAAGAAAAATCGGTCTCGATGTTCAGGCTGCTTTTGACGGAGATCCTGCTGCAAAGTCAAATGAAGAAGTCATTGTTTCATACCCGGGCCTGCAGGCAATCACAATATACAGAATCGCACATTTTCTAAGCGTAAGCGGAGTCCCTGTAATTCCACGCATTATGAGCGAATACGCGCACGGCCACACGGGAATTGATATAAATCCTGCTGCAAAAATTGGTGAAAGTTTCTTTATTGATCACGGTACAGGTGTTGTAATAGGCGAGTCCTGTGAAATCGGCAACAATGTCAAAATATACCAGGGTGTAACTCTTGGTGCCTTAAGCGTTAAAAAAGAACTCATGAATAAAAAGCGCCATCCAACCATCGAAGACAATGTCACAATTTACGCAAATGCCACAATTTTAGGCGGGAAAACAGTGATTGGAAAAGGCAGTGTAATCGGTGGAAATACCTGGGTTACAGAGTCAGTTCCTCCAAATACAGTTTTAACTCAGAAATAGTAAAAATTCCACAGAAAGACAATCATCTTCTTGACACATTTTTATATTTCTTATATTGTACCTAGATACATAATCATTTTTAGGTTATGCTCTTGTAGCTCAGTCGGTAGAGCACATCGTTGGTAACGATGAGGTCAGCGGTCCGATTCCGCTCGGGAGCTTGGAAGTTTTTATTAAGGAGTAATAATATGGCAAGCAAGAAAAAGTCAGCCGTAGAAATTATCGCTTTACAGTGTAGCGAATGTAAAAGAAAAAATTATACAACATACAAGAACAGAAAAAATATTACTGGTAAATTAGAAAAGAATAAGTATTGTCCATTCTGTCGCAAAGAAGTTCTTCATAAAGAAACAAAAGCTAAATAATCTTGTATAATACTCTTTTAAAAGTTATTTTTAGAAGAGATTTTATATTTAGGTCAGTAGCTCAGTTGGTAGAGTCCTGGTCTCCAAAACCAGTTGTCGCGGGTTCGAGTCCTGCCTGGCCTGTTTTTTTAATCTAAAAGTTGAGGATGAAAATGGGAAAAATTGTACAGTTCTGTAAAGAATGTATTGGTGAACTTAAAAAGGTTGTGTGGCCTACAGGAAGTGAAGTTTTATCTTCTGTAAAAGTAGTTTTAATTTCAACTGTTATAGTTGCACTTTTACTTGGCTTTCTTGACTGGTTATTCACTGCTGGTTTACGTTTAATATTTTAGTTTTAAGGTAGCGTAATATGGCAAGAAGTTGGTATATAGTTCATACATACACAGGTTATGAGCAGAAAATTTATCGTACTATAAATACTTTAATCTCAGAAAATAAACTTGATCCAAATGTTGTAATTCAGGTAAAAGTTCCTACAGAAGAGATTGTGGAAGTAAAAAATGGTAAGAAGCAAACTCGTAACAGTCTTCTTTTGCCTGGTTATATTATGCTTGAACTTGATTTGCCTCAGGTAGGATGGAAAGCTGTTTGTTCTCAAATCAGGGCAATTCAGGGTGTTACAGGCTTCGTTGGTGTAAAGCCGGCAGAAAAGCCTAGACCAATTAGTCCGGAAGAAGCAAGAAATCTTTTGCAGCAGGCTGGCGAACTTAAAGGTGAAAAATCAGTTCGCATTAAGCAGAGTTATGAAATTGGAGATCAGGTTAAAATTACTGAAGGTCCATTTGCAACATTCAGCGGTGCAGTTGAAGAAGTCCTTGCAGATAAAAATAAACTTCGTGTCAGTGTTCAAATTTTTGGAAGAGCAACTCCTGTCGAAGTAGATTTGCTCCAGGTAGAAAAAATTTAAAATTTAAAAATATACATTAACTTTCCTAAGTTGAAACTTTTGAAAGCGTCATAAAATTGTTTATCACAGGTATTTTACCTGTCTTAATTTTGGGAGAAGTGTAAGTCCGTTGGACATAGGCATTTCGTTAGAAACAGAATTTAATTCGTTTCACACCAATTCTTAAGGAGAATAATATGGCCACAAAAAAGGTAACAGCTGTTATTAAGTTGCAGTGTCCTGCGGGATCTGCTACACCAGCTCCACCTATTGGACCAGCTCTCGGACCTCATGGAGTTTCTGCACCAAAGTTCGTACAGGAATTTAATGACCGCACAAAGAGCATGGAAAAGGGACTTATCATCCCTGTAGTTATCACTGTTTATCAGGATAAATCTTACACATTTATTCTTAAGACTCCACCTGCAGCAGTTCTTATTCAGAAAGCAGCTGGAATTAAAAAGGGTTCAGGTAATCCTTTAAGAGACAAAGTTGGTAAGATTTCACAAAAAGCTTTAACTGAAATTGCTACACAAAAGCTTCCTGATTTAAACGCAAACGATGTTGAAGCAGCAAAGAAAATTATTGCCGGTACTGCACGCAGTATGGGTGTTGAAGTGGAGGCTGAATAATGAAACACGGAAAGAAGTATCGTGCATCATTAGCAAAGTATGACAGTGCTAAGTTGTACCCTGTTGCAGAAGCTTGTCAGCTTGTTAAGGATCTTCACTATGCAAAGTTTGATGAAACTGTAGAACTTTCAGTATCTCTCAAACTTGAAAAAAATCAGACTGTACGTGATACCTTGGTTTTCCCACATCAGTTTACAGCAGAAAAGAGAGTGTTAGTATTCTGTAAAGAAGAACGCGTAAAAGAAGCTTTAGATGCTGGTGCTACATTTGCAGGTGCTGCAGAGTATATCGAAAAAGTTAAGGGCGGCTGGTTAGACTTTGATGTTGCAGTAGCTACTCCTGACATGATGAAAGATGTAGGTCGTCTTGGTATGGTTTTAGGTCGCAAAGGACTTATGCCTAACCCAAAAACTGGAACTGTTACTCCTGATATCGCAGGTGCAGTTGCAGCTCTCAAAAAAGGTAGAACAGAATTTAGAGCAGACAAAACTGGTGTTGTTCACATTCCTGTTGGAAAAGTTTCTATGAATGCAGCTGATACAGCAGAAAACATTCAGACATTTATGACAGAATTGGAACGCAAGAAGCCTGTTGATGCAAAAACTGGATTCGTTCGTTCAGTTTCAGTAAGTTCTTCTATGGGCCCTGGAATATGGATCGACTTCAAGGAGGACGAATAATGGCAATTAGAGCTAAAAAACTTCAGCCAGCAAAGACAGCTGCTATTGAAGAAGCAAAAAAAGTTCTTGGTGAATATTCAAACTTTGTATTCGTAGACTATCGTGGTCTCACAGTAGAACAGATTACAAAGCTTCGTCACTCACTTAGAGAAAAGAATTCTCAGTTGAAAGTATTTAAGAACAATTTCGCTAGAGTTGCTTTCGATGAACTTAAGAACAATGAAGTTAGCCAGTATCTTTCTGGTCCAACAGCAATTGCTCTTATTAAAGAAGATGCAAACGAATCTGCAAAGATTCTTTTTGATTTTGCAAAAGATGCACCTGCTTTAGTTGTTAAAGGTGCATGGGTAGACAACGAGCTTTATGATGCTGCAAAAATTGAAGCACTTTCAAAACTTCCTGGAAAGAAGCAGCTTATTGCTATGCTCATGTCTGCAATCAATGGCCCTGCAAGAAAACTTGCCGGTACATTACAAGCATATGTTGAAAAACTTGAAAAAGAAGGTCCTGCAGCAGCTGCACCAAAAGCAGAAGAAGCAGCACCAGCTGAATCTGCTCCAGCAGAAGCAGCCCCAGCTCCAGCAGCAGAGTAATTGTAGATTACAGTTAATCTGTGGAAGTAATTTCCAGAGAGGGATTTTTTCTAACTACGGTCAGGCTTCTATGTGCTGATTACTGTCCGTAGTGAATACCGTAATGCAGATAAAAAGAAATAGTTTGTTTCCACTGCAGCGGATTTTTATTAATCATAATGATTATGGAGAAGACAATTATGGCACTTACAAATGATGAAATTCTTGAAGCAATTGCAAACATGACAGTTCAGCAGGCAGCTGATTTAGTAAAAGCAATGGAAGAAAAATTTGGAGTTTCTGCAGCAGCTCCTGTAGCAGTAGCAGCAGCAGGTCCAGCAGCAGCAGCTGAAGAACAGACAGAGTTCACAGTAACTCTCGAATCTGTTGCAGCAGATAAAAAGATTGCTGTTATTAAAGCAGTTCGCGCAATCACTGGTCTTGGACTTGGTGAAGCAAAAGCTCTTGTTGAAGGCGCTCCAAAAGTACTTAAGGAAGGCGTTTCAAAGGCTGATGCTGACAAGATCGTTGCTGATATCGAAGCAGCTGGTGGTAAGGCAAGCAAGAAATAATTTTTGCATGTTTAATTTTGCAACAAGTTGTTCATAAATAATAATTGAAGCTTCAGGAGAAAGTGAAAAGCTTTTTCTTGAGGCTTTAAGTGTCTATAAAAAACAATAGTGTAAATCAATGACACGGCTTTACACATGGATTAAAAGTCCGCCTATAAAGACTTTGGATCTTGTGCTGAGCAAAGTTTTTGCTTGTAGCAGTTCTAAAAGTACTTTTCCAAAACCTAAGAGGTATTTGATGTTCGCAAAGAGCAAAAAAATCGTTAGAAAGTATATCGGTAAAGATATCCAGGATTTTATGGAGCTTCCAAATCTTGTCGATATACAGTTATCTTCCTTCGAAGAATTTATCCAGAAAGAAAAAATTGAAAACAAAGAACCTTTATTAAGACAAGGTTTACAGGATGTTTTTGAATCAACCTTCCCTATTGAAAGTCCAACAGGAGATATGACTCTTGAATATGAATTTTACGAATTCGACTTTGCAAATATTAAATTTAGTGAGCTAGACTGTAAAAAGAAGGGATTAACTTATTCTGTTCCGTTGAAAGCAAGAATCAATCTTATTTTTAAGGAAACAGGAGCTATCCTTCAAAAAGATATTTATATGGGCGATATCCCGCTTATGACAGACAGAGGTACCTTTATTATTAATGGTGCAGAACGCGTTGTTGTAAGTCAGATTCACCGTTCGCCTGGAGTTATCTTCCAGTACGATAAAAACGTTTATTCCAGCCGTATTATTCCATATCGTGGTTCATGGCTTGAA
>JAEELR010000170.1 GCA_016282835.1 Treponema sp.
ATAGACATCCATAACTGTGCCCGTTTTAAAGAGGTCTCGCTGGGATAAATCACTTTTATGCGGGGCTGATCTATCCAAAACCAGGAGCGCTCTACTGCCTGTTCCATTGTAAGCGGGGAATTAAACCGCCTTGAATCTGTCACCACATGCTGAAATTCCAGAAACGACTGATTAAAAATTGCCAGAACCTCGTGTTTCTTTTTTCGCCATGAGTCAAATAGCTTTACTGCTGCTTCATGACGCGGAGAATCAGTAACTTCCAGGTCTATAAGCCAGGTTGTATCTACACCAGTCAAAATGAAGCTCCAAGCATTTCGTCGCAGTAATCTCCGTTTTTCCAGTCACCACCATCTTTTAACCCACCAAGTGAAACAGGTTCCCAATCATTTAAACTACCGTGATTAGAAGCGTGGTTTACAAGATACTCGTCCATAGCGTTGCGGATAAGTTCTGCAGCCTTTGAGCCCTGCTCCTCCGCCATCTTCTGATACATGAGATATTTTAATTCTTCAAAATAAATTGTAACTGGTTTCTTTTTCAGCGTTAACATACATATATAGTATATGTATATAAAATATATCTGTCAAGTAAAGAAATTTCGTGGTAATTGAGTTCACAAGGCATGTGGTGGTTGAGCCCCAACGCGGTTGTTTAGACAGAAACTCGTGCGGTGGTTGAGTTCATCGAAATCACCATATACAATATACTCTGCAGATAAATGGAGGATTCCTTAAATGAAAAAGACAGCGATTTTTACAATGGGTACGCGTGGAGATGTGCAGCCGTATATCTTTCTTTCAAAAGAATTGATGAAAAACGGATATGATGTAACCCTTGCATCTCACCCCTGCTGGAAAAAACTGATTGAAGAAGAAGGAATCCATTTTGAACCTGTAGGCCCTGATATTGATATAGAAAAGGAAGCTGCAGCCATAAGAGGAAAAGTTTCAAATCCCGCTATAAGCATGTTCATGACTATGAATTTTATTTTCCGCATAATACAGGAGTCAACGAGCGAAGTATACGAACTATGCAAGGGAAAAGATTTTATAATTGTAAGTCACAGCCAGATGGGCGCAGTTGAAGCAGATGTTCTTGGTCTTCCCACAGTGAATGTTACCCTTCAGACGCAAATGATTGGAGAAAACCTAAAACCTAAAACCCTCAAAGACAAAATAATTGGCGGGATGATTGCCAGAATGGTTGCCAGACCCTATAACAGGATTAGAAAAGTCTATGGGCTGAAAAGCGTAAAATCACTTGATGAAATTATGTCTGACCGCCTGAACCTGATTCCCATAAGCAAATATGCTGTCGAAAGAAATCCATATTGGGAAGAAAAAAATATTCTTACCGGCTACTGGTATAACGATGAAACTGATTACACTCCCGACAAAGAATTAGCAGAATTTATTTCAGGCGGAGAAAAACCTGTGATTCTTGCCCTGGGTGCAATGTCTTTTGAAAAGGACAGTGAAAAGGAAAAGCTTGATATGTTTGTCAACGCATTCAAAAAAACTGGGTGCCGTGCAATTATTCAGGGCTTTCAAAAAACTATGCTCGATTATGAATTGCCCGAAAGTATGATTGCATGCAAAAGCGTTCCCCACAGCTGGTTATTTAAGCAGGCAAAATTTGTAATTCATCATTGTGGATTCGGAACAACGGCAGCAACCCTGATTTACGGTATTCCTTCAATTCCGGTCCCGCATGTGCTTGATCAAATGGGATTTGCCATGCAGCTCAATAATTTAAATGCAGCAACAAAGCCCTTGAACGCCAGAGACTTAAGCGAAGAAAATATCATCGCAAGAATAAATGAAATGAACGGCGGCTATGAGCAGATGAAGAAAAACGCACAAACACTCAGCGAAAAAATCAAAACTGAAGGCGGCGTTTCCGAGGCTGTACGATTGATTGGCGAATTGTTTTGAGTCACTCCACGAATCGTAGGTTGCAGACAGCACACTGCACTGTTATAGTAATTCATGAAAATGCATAAAACAAACGGTTGCTGCAGGACCGAACTAAGGGAAAGTATATGAATGAATATGTAACAGGTACTACAATAAAAAAACTTCGTGAACAGAAAGGCATGACTCAGGCCGAGCTTGCAGATAAAATATTTGTAACGGCGAAGGCTGTGAGTAAATGGGAAACAGGACACGGGCTTCCGGACATAAGTCTTCTGGAACCGCTGGGAAAAGCACTGGGTATTTCGATTATAGAATTGCTGAACGGACAGTACATTCAGAATAAAAATCGTGCGGCAAATATGAAAAAGAGCTGCTTCTATGTTTGCCCTGTCTGCGGGAACCTTATTCAGGCGACAGGAGAAGCAACCATAAGCTGCTGCGGAATTACGCTTCCTGTTTTGCAGGCTGAAGAATGTGACGAGCAACACCAAATCAAAATCGAGCAGATCGAAGGCGAATATTATGTCACTTCAAATCACCCCATGACAAAGGAACACCATCTTTCATTTTTAGCGGCAGTTTCTGACAATAACGTGCAGACGGTAAAACTCTATCCCGAAGGAAATGCTGAGGCCTACTTTAGAATTGAAAGAGTCAGCAAAATTTATGCTTACTGCAACAGGCATGGGCTTTTTGTGCTGGATGTGTGATGAAGCTGCTTTCTGAGGAGGGGGAAAGTCCGCTTGAAACTTCGTTGCGAATCCCCCTCGTTCGCAAAGCCCCACAATTACTCTGCCTACTTCCACGCAGCCCAGATATTTTCCTTTACTCCGCAGGTGGCTTCGGTCTTTCCATTGTGGCCTTACAGTCAAACGATTTATTTATTCCGAAAATCTGTATCATATTAAACTACACCTTCCTTCGATTATTTTTAATCCTCGAAAAATTCTGATTATGTCTACTTTTTCATATTACTGCTTCTTCATTACTTCACTTAAAACTGCAGTTCCGTCTGCAAAGTAAGTAATTACAACATAGCACTCACCTGCTTCTATATTTTCTACAGGAATGTTATAGCGCTGTGCCGCAAGTTTATTTTCACTAAAGGGTAAATATTTTTCGTCAACAATCCTCTGGTGAAATTCCCATTCATCTTCACTCCATGTACAGGCTTCTTCATACGGACGGGAAGATGCTACCGTATGCATAAGGACAGGAGCATCTGAAGACACAATGAGCGCAGATTTATCTGAACCATAAGGGATAACATAGTCATAGTCACCTGTATTATCAAATGCCCGGGCGCATCTGTATTGAGGAGCACCGTCATCTTTGGCACTCGCCTTTTGTATTTTTACAAATGATTCATCAGGAATAGAGTAAATATTTGAATCAGTCGTATCTTCTGAAACTTCATTCCATACACCATTTTCTTCATCATATACACTTAGAAGATAAGATCGATAAACTCCAAAAAAAGGGAAAACTGTATATTTATTGTCAGTATCGCGGGAAAGTGCAACATCTTTATCACTCATGGCAGGGAATCCCATTGGAACATCAGAAACATCATAATCATCTGTTAAAATGTTGCCTGCCATATCTTCAGTTCTAAAATAGAATTTATATTTCTTACCTGAAGAAAGCTGTTCTACATATACATTATCCCACAAAAGCTTAACAGGAACTTCAACTTCTTCAAAACCTTTCTCCCCGGAACACAACTCAATTTCATCTCTTCCATAAGGGCAAACAAGAGATGCACATTTCGGGCCGCTTCCAACATCAGTCATAGTTATTTTGACCGTCTCATAATCTGTTCTTTCAAATGAAAGCTTTGCAGGTACATTGTCATAATCACTTCCGGTAAACTGCGGTATAACAACACTGGAAGACTGAACAAGCTTTCCGTCCTGAAGACCATAAGCAATTATTTCTGTGTCGCCGTTATACATCTTTTTTGTCGGCAACTGGATTTTCTGAGTTACACTGCCCTTTGCAAAATCGCTGATTAACTGGTAATCATAACTGTCTTTATACGGAACATAAATTCTGTCAAAATGTTCCCATGCATCTTCATTTATTGTGAGCGTTACATCAATAGTACCGGCTGACTGCCCTTTTTGATAAGTTACATCCGTAAGCTCTAGAGAAGCAGCTGTTACCTGATTGTATGTAAAGGAACTGCTTTCTCCGACAATAAACAAATTCCCGTCAAAGGTCGAATATTCACACCAGCCGCACATAAAAGGAATCATTTCATATTCAATATTTTTTTCAAGCGAAACTTTACCTGTTGAAGAAGTTATAAATTTACAATCTGAATCATTATAAAGTGCAATGTAATTTGTATAATAATGATTATATCTCTCCTCTATTCCCGGTATATAAAGCTCATAAGAGTCTTCTGTTTCTTCGGCACAATAAAGTTTTTTACCAGACGGGAACTGTACATCGCGAACAACAGAAAGTCCTACATCATTTGTTACAGTAACTTTTACATAAAGACCTTCCACAGTATCTACATCAAGGTTGAGGCAGTATTCATCTCCACTCAAAGAAAAATCATGCTTTACGGTCTGGCCATTTCTATTTACATACTCACCTGTAATGTTCATATAAGAACCTTGTACTATGAACAAATTATCTAAATGAGAATCACCATAAATATGTTCATAAACCGGTGTTATTTTATCATAATAACCAGTCGTGATTTTTAGCATTTTATTATTTTCAAGAGGATTTTGTTCAAGTGATGTATTGTAAGAAGAAAGCCCGTCAAAATTGTAATTATAAATTGTAAAATCAGAGAATCCCACTTCCCTTACTAAAATAAATTCTTTTACTGGGGTTGGATTGCCTGCATAATCCATAACGGTAACTGTTAATTTAATAATGCCGCCAGAATTTTTTGTATCTTCAGATTTTATAGTGTAAGGGATTATAAACTCTGTTGCGCCATCATCATTCACAAAACAATCAGAATTGTCTGCAAAATAAATCTCTGTTTTTTCTGTACAGCTCAACTCAACAAGATCAGTGTTATGCGTGCGTTTTTCTGTTACAACAACCTGCTTTACACCGCTTTCATCATCAAAATATTTTCCGTAAATATAAACCGTATCTACAATTCTGTTTTGAAGGACATATCCTGTTTCATTCAGTAAATCATAATTTCCGACAAACAGCTTTTCGTTATCTTCTATTTCGTCGCTCTTATACCCATTTGTCTGTCCAAAAGTTAGAGCCTCTCTTGTAACAAAAAAATCAACTTCCTGAGGAGGGTTTATTTCCATTTGAGATGAATAACGGACAGTAAAAGTTTTATTTTTGTCATAAAGAGTGTCTTCATTTAATGAAACCAAAATGTCTATGGATGGCCTGTTTTGCTCTTTTATAAAATCAGACAGCGCTTTTGAATCAGGATAAATTGTAAGGACAGTTTTTTCTTTGTTCAGCTGAGGGCTTCTAAAAAATTCTGAAACAGGACTGCCGTAATAGGTTAAACTTACATTTGTAAAATCGAAATTTATGTTTTCAAGCGGCATATTGAATGTAATTATAACCGGCACATTTGCAAACTGACTTTGCGAAGTCAAAGAAGGACTGTAAGATATAACGGCAGGAATTTTACTGCACAAAGGTTTTATTATTATCTTTTCCCCTTCAGCAAGAGGCACTTCTTTTTCATATTTTATTGAAGCTTTATATACACCATTTTGGTTCAGACCGTTTTGTGAGTCTTTAATAAAATACATATATTCAGTTCCAAGTTCACTAAATGAGCCATCTACACTGTATTTATAGATTTTCCAAACTTTAAATTGATATCCCTCTGCAATTTTAAATTCTATATCGAATGTGTCAGAAACTTTTTTGGAAAGAATTGGCAGAGTTATAAGGGAGCCTGAGCCTTCCTCAATATCCACTCGAATTTCTGTAGGAGTAGTATTAATGTAAGAAATAAATGCGTCCAGTTCTTCTTTATACGCTCCACCATTTAAAAAACTGTCACAAGAAGTAAAACATAATAAAACAGAAAGAAATAATATTACCTTTACTCTCATCTTAATCTCCTGCGTCTGAGTCTTTATCTTTCTATTATAACACAGTTATAGAAAACTAAAATGAAAACATCTGAAGGCTCGCAATTTAAAACGCAGTTTTTTGAAACGCAAGTTTCACCTACACGGAGGTTATTGCTGCTAAGAATTTATTACTGCATCATCCGCCCCTTCGCCCTTCTCTATCCGTTCATTCTCCGTTCGCGCCTTGCACTCACTTCGAACTACCGGGGCTCCGCGGCGTGCTCATTCTTTCTTGGGGGAAAGAACACCACTACTTGCGAAGCGTGGTTTTCTTTCCCCCAAACCCCTAATCTTTCCCGCACGCTTTAAATGTAACTGAATTTACTTAAATGATGATTTTTTTTCTCAACTTTTAAACATTTTTTGCTTTTTTTCGGTAAAGATATATATAGAACAGACTTCGAGATTACTGGATACGAATTCAAAAATGTGGTAACGCGAAGAAAAGCAGAAGTGATGTAAAACGAAGTTTGGCCTATATATGAGGAGGTCCTCATGGAGAACACTAAATATCGCGATTCAGTATTCGTTGATTTATTCATGAAAGATGTAAATGCAAAGGAAAATTTCCTGTCGCTTTATAATGCAATACACAACACGAAATTAAAGCTCAGTGAAGTTACAATCGAAAGCGAAATAATCAATCAGACACTGTATAACTACGCACTTAAACAGCGCACGGCTTGACCGTGCGTCTGCTTTGAAGTGCATGTTATGTGTTATTTTCTTTTGCCGGCTAAATCGTAAACTTCGTTGTCAGCCCTTGCTGAAATAACCAGTATATACATCTCGTGAGTTTTTTCATTTTCTAAAAGTTTATAAACTACTCTGATGCCTATATCTCTGTATTTTATCTTCAGGAGTCCAGTTAAATCGTTTCCGCCTTTATTTCCCAAAGGCTTTCCATATCCACCTTCGCTCTGAGGTTTAGGATTTGCTGATACTTTGATAATTCCTTTTAAAACAATTTTACGTATAGAACCATCAAGTTTCGCAAGTTCTTCTTTTGCAAGCGGATGATATTTTATTTCCCATGCCATCGCTTACTCCAGATTAACTTCAACATTATCTAAGTCAGAAGAATCAAGCCCAAAATCTTTCATTACATCTTCATGAGATATATATTCTGTTTTTTGTGCCAAACGTTTTTCAGCTTCAGCTGCAAGAATAGCATTTTCATATTCTTCCATCATCTGTTGATAGTTTTGTGGGCTCATTAGAATGCATTCTGGTGCATTGTTTTTCACAACAATTTTTGTACCAAATTTTTTAACCTCTGCAAAGATTTTGTTAGCCTGTCCCTTGTTAAAAAGGCTTATAGGAATTATAGAATCAAGAACATTTACTGTGTTCATAGCGTTCATAACAGCCACCTCCTGAAATTTTAATATAGTATATTCAACAATATATTTATTGTCAAATTTATTGTTAGATTTCTGTACAATTTTTAAATCATAACCGATTTTGGTTATAAAAAAACGCGGTTTGACCGCGTTTTTTTTTCAATTACATATCTTTATCTGACCAGGAACGGAAAGGTTTATTCCAGGAACCTATTTCTATTAAGTTTCCTTCAGGATCTGCTATATGTTCTTTGTCCCCAAGGTTCTGTGGTCGGTTCCAGTACGGATGTAACACCTTTTGAAACTAATTCCTTATATTTTTCATCAACTTCTTCAAACGTATCTACATACAATGCGATTTCACCATGACCATTTAAGCCTTTAATATATTCATATTTTCTGTTGGTCATTCCCTCGAAATTATTTCTGCCGTAAAGCATAAATAATGTTCCATCTTTTATCAAATACACGTTTCCAGCTGATTCTGCTTCTTTTATTTCAAATCCAAGTATATCTCTATAAAACCGAATCATTTTTGGCATATCTTCTACAAACAGTCCAAAACCATCTAAACACATTTTTTTACTCCTTCGCGCCCCATTGTGGGTGTCCACATAACACATATTATAATGACGTCAGTATGATCATCAACGGCAAACTTATAGTCCTTGTCGAGCATCAGTCTACGATTAACGAAAATATGCCGCTGCGATTCCTGGATTATGTCGTGCGCCTTTACGAAAAAATTGTGCCGCAGAAAAGCCGCTATAAGAAGAAGCTTGTTCCAATTCCAACGCCGGAGTTTTATGTTTTCTACAATGGTACTGAGCCATACCCGGACATTAAAACACTTCGTCTTTCAGATGCATTTATTATAAAACAGAAGAAACATCAGTTAGACCTTACAGTTGATGTTTACAACATAGCAGATCCGCATCCAGAAAAACCTTTGACGCTTCTGGATAAGTGTGCTATTTTAAAACAGTACTGCGAGTTTGTAGAAACTGTCAGGAACTTTAAGGAAAATGATTCTGCAAATCCTATAACAGAAGCAATTTCTTACTGCATAAAAAA
>JAEELR010000171.1 GCA_016282835.1 Treponema sp.
GTTGTAAAGGTAATCAGCCTTTTCCTTGTTGCGCTTGAGCATTCCTGCTGCTCCGCCGTTTGCTTCAATCCAGTGCAAAACTTTTCCAAGAACATAAATAGTGTAGCATGGAGGAGTATTGTACATAGAATCGTTATCAGCGTGAGTCTTGTAAGCGAGCATTGTAGGTGTACCAGCGCGGCAGTTTTCAACTTCTGGAATCAAATCTTCGCGGATGATTACCAAAGTAACACCAGCTGGAGCCAGGTTCTTCTGTGCACCTGCAAAAAGTAAACCGAATTTTGAAACATCAAGTTCTTCTGAAAGTACGCATGATGAAATGTCTGCTACGAGAGGGATGTTTCCAGTTTCAGGAATGTATTCGTAGTGAGTTCCCATGATTGTGTTGTTAAAGCAGATGTATGCATAATCGTAATCACCTTCAATTTTTTCAACGCGTGGGATGTAAGAATAGTTTTTGTCTTTTGATGATGCAATTGTTGTTACATCGATTCCGAGTTTCTTTGCTTCCTGAGCAGCTTTTTTTGCCCATACACCAGTTTCAATGTAAGCAGCTTTTCCTGTGTGGATTCCAAGATTCTGTGCAACCATTGCAAACTGAGTTGAACCACCGCCCTGAACGAAAAGGATTTTGTAGTTTTCAGGAACTTTCATCAGTTTACGAACCATTGCTTCTGCATCCTGAATGATTGGTTCATAAGCCTTTGATCTGTGGCTCATTTCCATAACAGACTGACCTGTTCCATTATAATCCATCATCTCTTTTGCACATTCATTTAATACTTCTTCCGGCAAACAAGAAGGACCTGCTGAAAAGTTAAAAACTCTACTCATAAAAAACTCCTTATAATTTATTTCTACTTTAGATTTCTGCCTGAGCGCAGAGATTTTCTAAAGCCGTTAAAATACAAACATTTTCTACATACACATTTTCCGGAACGCTCAAAACACAGGGAGTGTAATTTACAATTCCTTTAATGCCGCAGGAAACAAGCCGGTCTGCAAGCTCCTGTGCCTCCGAAGCAGAGGATGCAAGAATCGCGTATGTAATATTCTGTTCCTTTATAACCTTTTCCAGTTGTGTCGTAGGATGAAGCGGGAACACTGAACGCAATACTTCTGTTCGGTTTACATTGCTGTCAAAGCCCGCAACTAATGTAAACGGTGAATCATATAATTCACTGCTGTCCAGTAAAGCCTGCCCCGTATGTCCCAATCCAACGATGCAACACTTTTTCTTTTCCTGTGAAAACTTTAACAGATTCGAAATTGATTCCTGTAAATCGAGGACTTTATAGCCGTTACTGGCTCCAGATTTTACCTGAATCTGCCACAAGTCCCTTCTGACAAGCGAAGCCGACCAGCCGGTAAGCTTTTCAATTTTTACCGAGGTAATATATTCTTCAGGATAAGATGCAAGCAATCTTCCTAAAAGAACGAGACGACGCCTGGAGTTTGCAGAAACTGTTCTCATTACCTCTACCTTCTGTGAAATATTTCACAAGTTTTAGAAAAATATACTGCAATTCTAAGCAAAAAAAATCAGTGTGTCCACTTAAGTTTTATTCTTTTCAGCCGTTTTTGCTGATTTTTGAACGAATTCAGCAGTGAATATGGGTTTTGTGTGGCTTACTGTGAAAGAATTCACAATATATGTGGTGGTTGAGCCCAGTCGAAACCACGAACTCGCAGACAATGTCATGCTGAATTTGCAGCTCGTTATTTCGAGCTTGCTTCAGCATCTGTACACTCCGCTTTGTACAGTTTGTAAAAAATCAATTGACCTCTACACATAGTTATGTGTAAAATAAATGTATAAGGAGGTGTGATTATGGCTTCAAATCTGGCAATAAACGATGAGCTCCTAAACAATGCCTTTATAATTGGCGGATACAGTTCAAAAAAAGAAACAGTAAATACTGCATTACAGGAATTTATCCAGAGAAGAAAATCTGAAGAACTTATCAATCTTTTTGGTACTGTAGAATATGATTCCAATTACGACTACAAAAAACTTAGGGCACGAAATATAAAATGAAATTTATCATAGTCGATACTTCTGTCTGGTCAAAAGCACTGAGAAAGAAAAAGCTTTCAGAAAATGAAAAAAAAATGATTAATTACCTCAGCAATATTATCCGTGATGGACGCGTAATAATGATTGGCGCCATAAGGCAGGAAATTCTGTGCGGCATTTCAGATGAAAATCGTTTTGAAACACTAAAAAGTGCTTTAGAAGCATTCTCCGATTTTGAACTAATAGAAGAAGATTATATATCAGCTGCAAGATATTATAATAAGTGCCGAAGTCACGGAATCCAAGGTTCAATGACTGACTTTTTAATCTGTTCAGTTGCAGCACATCATAATTTTTCTATTTTTACCTTGGACAACGATTTTAATCATTACAAAGAATATATTGATTTAGATTTAGTAAAAGAATCTGATTGGAATATTGAATAATTATATGGAAAGAAATTTAAACACAGGAGATTTTAATGAAGAAATTAATACTTTTATTAGCAGTCTTACACATTTGTACACTTGCCTTTACACAGAATCCTGGTGAAAAAGTTTATAAACAGGTAAACGTAAATGGGGAATTGCTCTACAAATGGCTGGAAGTCACGGCAATAACGAAATACGATAGTAATGGTAATGAGATTCATTACAAAAGTAGCAGTTATGAAACATGGTATGAATATGATAGTAACGGGAATAAGATTCATTACAAAAGGAATAATGGTGAAGAAGAATGGTATGAATATGATAGTAACGGGAATATGATTCATTACAAAGATAACAAAGGCTGTGAATACAAGTGTAAATACGATACTAAGGGAAATATAATTCATTACAAAAATAAAAGTGGCTTTAAATACAAGTATAAATACGATAGTAACGGAAATAGGCTCCATTACAAAGATAACGTTGGCGATAAAGAATGGTATAAATACGATAGGAAAGGGAATCTAATTCTAATTCATTACAAAGCTAAAGGTGGATCACAATTTTGGTGGGAATATGATAATAACGGGAATAAAATTCATTACAAAGCTAGTTATGGCGATGAAAAATGGTATGAATATGATAGTAACGGAAATATGATTCATTACAAAGATAGCGATGGTAAAGAAGAATGGTATAAATATGATAATAACGGAAATATGATTCATTCCATAGATCGTGATGGTAAAGATAAATGGTATGAATATGATAGTAACAGGAATAAAATTCATTTCAAAAATGGTGATGAGGCCGAATGGACTGAATATGATGCCAATGGGAATATACTTCATCACGAAAAAACCAATGGTGAAGAAGAATGGTATGAATATACATACTGGGATAACGGTAAAGTAAAAACAAAAGTTGAATTCCATACATTCAAAGAGTGAGGTTACATACGAAATAACGCCTTTCTTATCTGGGAAATTGCCAGAGAAGCTGCGTAACTAAATCGTTTTAAAATATTCTTCTGCAAGCCCCAAAGGAACATTTACCATTCTTTCCTGTTCCTTATAATTTGCCATAGAAAATCTGATACCGAATACGCTTTCATTCTGTTTCAACACTGTTGAAAGGCTTTTTGCTTTTAGATTTTCTTCGGCATATACATTTTTCTAGGGGAATTAACAAGCAAAAAATACACTTTTCTAGGGGAAAAATAACCAAAAACTCACACTTTTCTAGGGGAAAAACAACTAAAACCCCACACTTTTCTAGGGGAAAATTTAAATGATTGTACCAGCCAATAAAATCAGACAGTCACGACCACACTCATCCCTCACCCCTTGCCTCACCATAAAATATCTATATTATACTTCCTAATCCAAAGGCTGCATAAATGGCGTTTCAGGGTACTATTTTTTTATAAATTGAGTTTTTAGTACCGTGAATAGCCAAATTCATTCTAATGTAATTCAATAAATCTTTCGGGCTTAAAATCTCCCCCTTTTGCACACTTTGCTATGGCAATCAAACAATATATGGATTATTATAACAACAACCATCATTTTTGGCGGAACGTCATACATCATACATAGGGTATTTAGGGATAATCAGTTATGGACAGTACGGGCAGCAGACAGCTTCATTCATTTAAGGAATACAAATCGTTAAGGACATATCTTTTTCTGGTGTTTTATCCGCGAACTTTTATTCCCTTTATAAAATGCGTACACACAGCGCTTCATAAATTTTTCTTTCTTCAGTTTAGCGTTACTCTCAGGCTGCGCAAAATTCCTGTTGTCAGCGTAGACAATGCGCTTGATAAAAAAATTCCTTTTACACCGGAGCGAGTTTCTACTTATCTGGATTTTATTCATTCACTGGCACGTCCTTTGGGCTTCTGCATTTCATCATTTAAAGGCAAGGAAAGAGTTCGCATAGTTTCTTCTCTTCTGGATTTGCTCAGGGCCTGCTACGAAAACGCTTCACATGTTTATTCATTCAGCATGTCTACAACCGACAGGCCTGACTATAAAAAAGACAGTCATTTCCGTCTGATTCATGCGCTGGACCCTCATCTTATGTGCGTGCCGAGCCTGCATGTTGCAATTATGATTATGGCATGGATTTATTACCGCGATGTATTCAGGCTGCCGTACTTTACCGAAGAAGAGACCAAACATTACACTGCTCAGGTTTTTGATTCTGCAAAGGCAATTACCGAAACTGTTCTTTATGTAAAGCAGCACAGCGTGAACTGTATTCCTGCCGCAATTTACATGATGACAGTTCTGCTCAAGGACCGGTTTTCAATTCAGGATGCAGTTGATTTTATAAACTGCCTTTTTAAAGAAAGTACAGATATCCCGGAAGAAACAAAAAAAGAAATCAACACTTATATCCATACAATGTTTGAGCGTTTTCTTCTGGAAGGTAAATCTGAAGAAGACTGGACTGTTCCGATTAAAAACTGGCTTACGACATACAAAGCAAGCTAAATGGAACCCGGGGCCGGGAGACGGTTTCAGCACTTATTTTCGATTTTTGTGATGGTCATTTCTCTGCTCCCAGTCTATTTATCTGACAGGCTAAATAAAGCGGTACATCATTAGCTACACTCAGTGCTTAATCAGCCGCCGCGGTTTGCATCCATGTATTCAAAGAGGGCCTTCAGCTCAAACAGGAACGAAAGCTCATCATCAACCTGCATTGTGTGCGATACTGCTTTCTGTGCCAGCTGTTCAACCTGCGCAAGGTTCTGTGCTTCTGCCGATTTTGTCGTTTCCTGAATTTCTGCGATACTTTCATTCATGCGCCCGAGGATTACATTTGCATTTTCTGCGTTCGTCCTTGACTCTTCACTGATTTTCTCCAGCTTGTACATGGAAGACTGTGCCATATCCTGCAGTCCGTTAAGGATAACACCGTGCTTTTCATTGATGGCAATAAACGACTCGGCATTTTTCTGCATCTCAAGAATCTTGTTGTCGATATGCTCCGAAACTTCCTGTGTCCTCGATGAAAGTGCCTTAACTTCATTTGCAATGATTCTAAATCCCTTTCCGGCAGCACCAGCCCGGGCAGCTTCAATTGATGCATTAAACGAAAGCAGGTTTGTCATTGCGCTTACATCCTGAATGTCGTGTATCAGCTTTTGAATTTCTGCCAGGTTCTCTGAAAGCTTTTTTACTTCGAGATCAGTTTCTGCCCTTCCAGTATGAACATCAACAATCGCTTTGTTCATCTGGGCAAAATCACCGCAAACTTCTGAAATCTGCTGTGCGGAAGATGCTGAGTTCTTCGCGATGGAATTATGAACGTCTTCGCTAGACTGTGAGAACTTTTCCATTTCATTCTGCTGGCGGCGGTAGATACCCTCGTTTGAAGTGAGGCTTATAAGATATTCCTTAATGAAACCGGTAAGATTGTTGTTCGACTTAGCTACATTTAAAAGAAGGTCAATCAAATCTTTTCCGGCCTGTATAATCTGTTCCCTGGTATATGTCTGTGCCATTTTTATTCTCCCATTACAAGAGTTACAAGAGTCTGATTCGAATTGATGTGTCCGAACTGCTCACCATAAGTTGAAAAGCCGCTGTAAACCGGATAATAACTCTTCCATATACTGTTAACTGATTCCTGAAGCTGCTGCTTGTCAAACATTATTGTTCTCAAGATACAGTTGAAAAGAATGACGCACGACGGATTCGGAATCTTTTGCCTGATAGCCCTGCAGGTTTCTTCAGTAACTTTAACAGCATCCACCGGTTCAAGAATTTCCTGTACTGAATCCTGAATTACCCTCGCATAAGTTGTAAGGATTCCTGCATCATCAAAACCGACAAGGCTTGCAATAAACACATTGTCACCGAAAGTTCGCCCGAAAGGATAGCTCAAGAGTGCATCATTTACACCACGCTCATCAATTTCAAGGATTTCTGCATAGCGTTTTCGCGGATTCATTCCGTCTATCGATTTTACAATATGTGTTTCGTGGTCAACATCCGTAAGGCGCACGCTTTTACCTGATTTCTGGAAAATGTTCTCTTTGTAGATTTCAAACTTACGGCTGGTCTTAACGAAAATAACTACGGCCCCGCAGTCAGAAATTTCTCCATTACAGCTTACATAAGTTGCCTTAAATTTCAGGTCATCGCCAGAAGTTCCGCCGCATACAAGAAAGTCTTTATCTTCTATAAAAGAGTACATCATCGAAAGGAAACCTTCTTCTATATTCTTAAGGCCGCAGATAAGTGAAATTGCAAAGGAATTCTTGTGAATCATGGACTGCGAGAGATTAATTCCTGCCTGCCGTGCGGCTGAAACAATTTTGTCTTTAAACACGATGGGGAATCTGTTTGCTTCATCAACCAGAACCGCACTGTACGATGAACGGTCATCTGCTATTGCGTTTAGAACAACAGTGCCTGAAGAAAAGCCTTCTCCGCAAATCTCGCCAGATGTAGTTGTGCCGACAACCTGTGCATTCGGGAAAGCTTCGTAAAGTGCAGATGAAAGGGATGCAAAATCAATTGATGTTCCGGCAAAAAACAGAATCAGGTTATATGAACTGCCGAGTCTCGCAAGGTGTCCGGTCAGTTCCTCAACAGCTTTTGGTACGTCCGTCTGCTTTGTATGAACTACTTCCTGTATCATAATAGCTCCGTTAAAACTGATATTCTGCCGTTTTCACAGTTGAAATTAAACTGTAAATAAAAGCACTTATGACCATTATAAACCTCAACTTTAAAAATTTTCCAGTTTTTTTTTCTAAAAACCGTATATTGTAAACCGTACCTGCACAACACTTTGCCCTAACCGAATTTTTATATTATATTTAGACTAAATCGCATTTGGAGTCACATATGAAAGTAGCAGTAACTTATGAAAAAGAAACAGGAAACGTTTTCCAGCATTTTGGAAAGACTCAGTATTTTAAGATTTATCAGATTGAAGACGGAAAGATTGTTTCGCAGGAAGTGATTGATAACGGCGGAAACGGACACCACGCACTCCCGCCATTTTTGAAAAGCCTTGGAGTGGAAACATTGATTCTTGGGAATCGCGGACAGGGTGCAGTTGATGCTATTGCAGCTGCCGGATTAAAAGAAGTGCCTGGAATCACCGGAAGTGCCGACGAAGCCGCAGAGCTTTTTGCAAAAGGAGAGCTCAGACCAAACTTTGAGGCTAAGTGTATCCATCACGGGGAA
>JAEELR010000172.1 GCA_016282835.1 Treponema sp.
GCTGGATAACAAAAGCGTAATTAAACTCACTCTTACAATATGTATTCTTTGTGCAGCATTTTTAATCGTAAACATTTTATTCTCAATGCCGGAAAAAAAACTTTCTCCAAAATCAGAACCAGATAAAATCTCACTCATAACAAAAGAAAAAGAAACTGACAAAACAAAAAACACAAATACAATAGAACCGCAGAAAACTGAAGTAAAGAAAACAGAAGTAAAAAAATCCACTGTACAGCAAAAAACTCAGGAAACAACAAAAACAGAAAAAAAAGAAACCGCCAGAAATACAGAAAAGCCAAAAGACAGCAATTCAACTCAAACAAAAAAAACAGAAGTGAAAAAAGCAGAAAGCAAAAAAAATTCAACTGAATCAAAAACCTCGACTAAAACAGAAACAAAAAGCAATAAAGCCGAAGAAACAAAAACTGCTTCAGAAAAAAAATCTTCTGCAGAAAACAAAAAAACTCAAACGGCTCAAAACAAACCTGAACAGGAAACACAAAAACCTGCTTATGAAAAAGATATTCCTTCTGCAGTAAACGGAGCAAAAATCGCCTTCGTAATTGATGATGCAGGACTAAATGTAGAAAACCTAAAGCATTACACATCCCTTCCCTTTCCAATAACAATAGCAATTCTCCCTCGTCTTTCTCATTCGAGAGACTGTGCAGTTCAAATAAACGCAAGCGGTCAGGAAGCAATTTTACACCAGCCAATGCAGTCGCTGAATTTAAAACTTGATCCAGGTCCCGGAGCAATAAAGCCCGACATGACAACCTTTGAAATTGCAGAAACTGTAAAAGAAAATATTGCTTTACTGGAACCTTACATAAAAGGAATGAATAATCACGAAGGTTCATTAATCACAGAGAATGAAATTAAAATCGGCTGCATCCTTGATGTAACTATTGAAAAAGGAATTTACTTTTTAGACTCAAGGACTACTGCCGCAACAAAAGCCCCTCAAGCCGCTCTTGAAAGAGACATAAAAATTTACGAGCGCGATGTTTTTATTGATGACATAATTAATCGTGACGAAATGCTAAAACAAATTCTTAGAGGAATTAATATTGCAAATAAAAAAGGAAAAGCTATAATGATAGGCCATGTTGATAAATCTGTAAAAATACTTCCAGATTTACTGAAAGAGCTTTATCCGATTTTAAAATCAAAAGGTTATACACTGACCTTTGTTTCGAGGTTATAAATGAAAGTACTTGGCATAGAAAGTTCATGTGATGAAACCGCCTGCGCAATTGTAGAAGACGGTAAAAAAATTATAAGCAATGTCGTAGCAACTCAAATTCCTTTTCACCAGATATATAAAGGAGTTGTACCGGAAATAGCATCCCGAAAACATGCAGAATGGATTTTACCGGTAGTAAGACAGGCTGTAGAAGAAGCTGGCATTACATTAAATGAAGTAGACGCAATTGCTGCCACAAACAGGCCAGGCCTTATGGGCTCATTACTTGTAGGACTAACCTTTGGAAAAACTTTAGCCTGGTCCTTAAACAAACCTTTCTATGCAGTAAATCATATGCTGGGACACATGTATGCCGCACATCTACAAAATGATATTGAATACCCGTATCTTGGACTTTTAGTTTCCGGCGGACATACAATCATTGCAAAAGTATTAGATTTTGACAAACTTGAAATTCTCGGCACCACTATAGATGACAGCGTAGGAGAAGCTTTTGATAAAGTCGCAAAATACTACGATTTAGGATATCCCGGAGGAGTTATAATTGACAGGCTCTCGAAAGAAGGAAATCCAAAAGCATACAGTTTTCCTCTGCCTAAACTTGATAAAGGAGAACACAGATACGATGTTTCTTTCAGCGGATTAAAAACTGCTGTAATTCATCAGGCAGACTATTTCCTGAACGAAGGATTTGAAGCATCAAAGGCAAATATTGCAGCAAGCTTCCAGAAAACCGCCTGTAACACTTTAGTTTCGCGCCTTTTAAGGGCAGTAAAAGATACAGGCCTTACAACAGTTGTAGCTGGTGGTGGAGTTGCTGCAAATTCAAGACTCAGACAAATGCTTAGCGAAGAAAAAAACTTAAACTGCATTTTCCCACCATTAAAGCTTTGCGGAGACAACGGCGCCATGATTGCAGGAGTCGCATACCACTTCTTAAAGAGAGGAGAAACATCTCCATTAAATACAACAGCCTGTGCACGCATTCCGCAATTCAAAAGAGGCCTTGCAAACCTTGAAAGCTTTGGCAGAAGATAAAAAACTGATTGAACAAAATTAAATGGTTTTTCTTAAATTTTGAATTTCTTCTAATGGTAATGATGTATAAAATGAAATTTTTTCATCAGAAAGTTCGTTATCTTTTAGCATTTTAAGGGCATTCTCACGGTTTCCTTCTAAACGGCCTTCTTCACGACCTTCTTCTCGACCTTCCAAGAGTCCTTCTTCCCGACCTTCTTCACGTGCTTTGCGTCTGTAATATTGAATTTCATCAGATATAAACATAACTTCCTCCCGTAAAGAATTTGAATTTTTCATTCTTTCAACTATTTGATTTATTTCGGTTGCAAACTGACCTGTTGCCTTATTACTTGAAGTATATTTTAAAAAATTCTTTATTTCAATGTCTTTTTCTTTATCATAAGCCGAAGCGTTAAACACAATTTTTTTAGCTCCATCATTAATATCATAAAAGGTTTTAGTTTCTTCAACATAATATTTATTCTGAATCATATAGCAGGGCTGGTTTTGTCCAAACGGATCAAATGTACAAATAAAAATAATGAATGTTTCTTTCAATTCTGAATATTCCTGCCCCTTCATGAGACAATCCATATCCATCATACTCTGATAATATCGCATTCGTTTTGGAATATCGTCATCGTAAGTCTGTAATTCAATGTCATAAATTTTATTACTGTCTTTTACATAGACATCAAACCTGACCCCATGATTTAAATACGGAGACTCAACACTCTTCTCACTTTCAATATATTCAATTTTTTCTACCTTAATTTTTAAAAGTGTCTCTATTAGTTTCTTGCAAATTTTGGGATTCATTAACACACGATTAAATATAAACCTGTTCGTAAACTTAATTTCCATCTTTTACTAAAGCTCCTTAATATACATCTCTACATATATTTATATACACTCATTTACAAAAATTATTAAAATCTCAAAAAAAAAAAATTCATTACAAACGAAAACAATCATCACCGCAAACCATTGCATAAAACTTCACAAAACATCTGTTTTCACACGCCCATAAATTTGATACAATTTACACAATGAAGTCAGAGAATAAATTTGAACGTTTAGATAAGTTTCTTTCAAACAATGGATTTGGCACAAGAAAAGATGTAAAGCGCCTCATTCACTCAGGACGCGTAAAAGTAAATGAATCTGTACAAACACTCGACGACTTTCATATCTATCCGGGTAAAGATGAAATTTTTGTTGACGAAGAAAAAATTGATTTTCCCTGCGATGTAGTCTTTATGCTTAACAAACCAAAGGGTTATGTATGCTCTACGGTCAGTGACAGCCATCCAGTTGTAATGGAACTGATAAAAGCCGAAGACAACTTAAAGTACCCCGGCGGAAAAATAAGCATGGTGGGGCGTCTTGATGTAGACACAGAAGGACTTTTACTTCTTACCTCAGACGGACTTTTGAACCACAAGCTGACATCCCCCAAATGGCAGATAGAAAAAGAATACCTTGTTTTTCTGCGCGACAAAATTTCTTCTGAGACAAAAGCTGAATACACAGAAAAAGCATTCAAAGGAATGCATTTGAAAGCAGAAGGAAAACACGAAGAGTGCGACTGTAAAAGTGCAAAAATCAACTGGTTAAACGAAGAAGAATATAATGCAGAAAGCTGCTGTACAATAATTATTACAGAAGGAAAATTTCACGAAATAAAAAGAATTTTTTCAGCACTGGGAAACGAAGTAGTTTACTTAAAACGAATAAGAATGAATAAATTGGAATTAGATAAATCACTAAAAAGTGGTGAATATAGAAAGCTTAATGAAGCGGAATTATTACTTTTGGAGAAGGATATATGACAGACATTGAAATTGCACAGAACTGCGAAATGCTACCAGTTTCAGAAATTGCAAAAAAAATCTCATTAAACGAAGATGATTATGAATTGTATGGAAAATACAAAGCAAAAATTTCATTAAAAAAACTGAATGAACTGCAGACAAAATTTATAAACAA
>JAEELR010000173.1 GCA_016282835.1 Treponema sp.
CCGTCTGTTCCTCCGCGGATTGGAGTAAATGAAGGTTCAATACCTGCACTCCTGTATGCGCTTACAAGATTCTGAACAACATGCGGCTCTTTATCAAGTCCTTCTTTCATGTTGAGATACTGCTGCGTAAAAGTAACTTCTGAGGAACCGCCGTAAACAGAAGCCGTAGTTTCAGCAAGAACTTCGACAAGATGCTTTTTTTCTTCCATTCCCTGTGCCGTAAAATCACGTAAAAAAAGAACGGCTTTTGCGTTTTCCATGTCGGCAGTTAAAGACATTGGTGCAAAGAATCCCTGATAGCCGTCGGTTGTTTCTGGCATCTGATTTTGAGGAAGGCTGCGTATAAAATACGAAGCCATGTTTACGGCATTTACCATGTCAGGCCGTGCGCTTCCCGTATGTTTAGGCCGGCCGGTAAATTTTACTTCAGTTTTAAAAGCGTTAAAGCATTCTGTTTCAAGTTCCCCGATGTGTCCGCCGTCAACTGTGTAAGCGTATTTTGATTTTAAAAGCTCAAGCGGAACTTTATCCATTCCATGCCCCGTTTCTTCATCAGGAGAAAAAATCACTTCGATTTCGCGGTGCTCTATTTCAGGATGAAGCAAAAAATATTCTAGAGCTGTCATAATTGCTGCAACCCCGGCTTTATCATCAGCACCTAAAAGCGTAGAACCGTCGCCTGTAATTATCGTGTCGCTGCTTTGCGCTGCCTGTTCCAGAGCCGCATCATTCTTTACGCAGTGAGTAACGCCGCATTCAAGCTCAATGTTTTTTCCGTCATAGTTTTTCCATACAAGAGGCTTTACGTCTTTGCCCGAAACCTCACTTACCGTATCAATATGGGCAAGAAGACAGAAGGGCTCTTTTTCCTTAAAACTCGCCGTCGCAGGAAGCCGTCCGTAAGTGTAACAGTATTGTGTTGTCTGAACGTCTTTGAGCCCGAGAGCAGTAAGTTCTTTTGCAAGAATTGCAGCAAGGTCACGCTCGCGTTCTGCACTCGGCATGACTCCCCGGTCGGCTGCTTCGTCGTCACTTTCGGTCCACACCTTAACATAGCGGACAAATCTTTCTAAAAGAGTCTGTGTATATTCTGAATCAAGAAAGCTTTTTGTATTCATAAAAAAAGACTACCACTTTTTATTCTTTAATAAAAGCAGACGGCTTGCGGATTTTTTGAATGCTTCTATTTAAATGCTGATGATGATATAGTTTTTCATGAAGGAATAAAAGGTTATTATGAAGAAAATATTACTTGGTTTATTATTTCTGGCAGTTTGTACAGGAACAGTTTGTTCGCAGGATGTGAAACTCGTTTCTATCGGTTCTCAAAATATGCTGATTGATCAAAAAGATCCTTTGCGATATTCAATTCTGAATGTTATGGATAACAGTTCAAATAATGTTTATGCCGTTGAAAATTCAAAACTTACTAAAGGTAAAAACTTTATAAGTTTTTATATGGACGAGCCGGTAAAAATAGATTGCATTTCGTTGGAACACGGTTATTTCGATTCAAAATATTTTGAAGCAAATAACAGATTGAAAAAAGTAAAAGTAATAAAGAAGCTTAATGGAGAAATACTCAGCGAAAATATTTTTTCACTGGAAAATAAAATGGAAGCTCAGAAATTAAATTTTAGATCTGATGCTTCATGCAGAGAAATCGATATTGAGCTGCTTGAAATTTATCCCGGAAGTAAATGGGACGATACCGTCGTGAGTGAGATTTCATTTTATCATAATGATAAAAAACTGCCTGTATATTTTATCCATGACAGTAATGCATTATATCAGGAATATGTTCACAGTTTTAACTATAGTCTTTCTTCAAATAATCCAGGTTCATGTCCTGTTATAAAAGAAGATTTTCAATATGGCAAAGCAGGTGCTGAAACGTATTATTATTATAAGGATGCCTATTTACAAAGATATGTAGCTGCTATTCATGAAAATATGGAGGAAACATCTTCTGTTGTATATCATTATAAGGACAGCAGTGCAAAAGAACCTTTTGAAAAAGTTGAGTCAGACCAGACTGGAAAAACTATACTTCGGACTAAATACACATATGAAAACGGAAAATTGGTGAAGGAAGAAAACAGTAATTACACCAGAACTTATACTTATGATAATAATAATCTCGTAAAGATTGTTCAAAAAGCACTCAATAGAAATAAGGCTCACAATGAAACTATTGAATATTCGTATAAGAATAATTTGATTGCATCTGAAATGATAACAAAATATAACAGTCTGCATTCGATTTATGAATATATTTATGATAATAATCAGTTGAGCAAAAAGATATGTATATATTCTTGTTATGATGGTGTTCCAGAAAATTATTATTATACATATGATAAAGAAGGCCGAATGATAAGCGAATATACAATGTGTTCATTCAGCTATTAAGAAAATGTCTTTTGACATGTGCTTCAGATCAGGCTTTGTAACTGTTTTCCGGTGCACTGTATCAAGCTGTTCTGTTTGACGGAGAAGTTCCGTTGATGTTAACATTGGAGTGTCAGAGAAAAAATATGAAAACAGCATTAAAGGTACTAAGAATAATACTCCAATTTTTAAGCATCGGCAATAAGCAATATCGCGTTAATCCGTGTGAGGACGGATTTTTTGAATGCTTCTATTTAAATGCTGATGATGATATAGTTTTTCATGAAGGAATAAACATGAAAAAAAGAATGCTATTGTCATTATTGGTCTTATCTTCTTTCTTTGCTGCATATTCAAATGATGCATATACGAGGGTTTCAGGAGGAGCAATTCTTCCGCTTTCAAAAACAAAAAATGAAAATATAAAAATGGAGAAGGAAGAAATAAATTTTACGCTTTACAAAGATTACTATGACATAAACGTAAAATTCTATTTCAAAAATTATGGTCCTGCAGAAACAGTTGATGTAGGCTTTCCGCAGTGGAAACATCTCCAGCCTACAGAAGATGATTTTTACTCTTTCTCGAGTAAGGTTAACGGACAGAAAAATGATTTTGTCATAAAGGAATTAAATCCCCCGGAGCCACTGAATGACTATATGGTAATAACCAAATGGTATGTGCGTTCCGTAACTTTTGAATCAAATGAAATGACTGAAACCGAAATTCACTATTCTGCACCTTATGGTGTTTGTGGAATTTCATCTTCTGCTGATTACTTGTACGGAACCGGAGCTACATGGAAAGACTGTATCGGAGAAATGGTCCTGACTGTTAATAATGCTTCAGATGATGTCTGGATTAATGGAATTCAATTTGGTGATTTAGATATCAGCGATATGCATAGAAATCAGAATACGCTGACAGTTACGAAAAAAAATGTTTGTCCAAAGCTTGAGTCCGAAATATTTCTTATAATTGATTATGTGCCTGCCTGCTTAGTCAGCATAAAAAATATAAATCCAGAAAGAAAATGGTTTTTCAGGGATAATATAATTAATGAAAATCAGTTACTTTATTATTCTGATTCCCAGTTAAGGTTATTGCGTAATTTAATGTTCGCTGCATATGGAAATATTTTTAAATCAGAAGATATAAATTTGTGGTTAAATAAAAACTGTTCTGACTGGTATGAACCAAAACGTAAAGTAACAGAGGAAACTTTCAATGACAACGAAAAGAAAAATCTTGAACTGATAATACAGGAAGAAGCGGAAAGAAAAAATAACCAGCACTTGAATCAGGAGTAGAAATGTTTTTGTTGTCTTATGTACCTTTAGTTATTGTAGTTTTTGCTATTTCATTGTTTTACTACAAGAAAAATAAAAAGGATTCAGATGCTTATATTGAATGTGAAAATGCTGATGCTGATTCGGAGATAGATGAAAAATGCTGCGATAATGTCCTCGAAGAAAAAACAAATGCTTCTGAAGTTGATTCTTATAAATTTGAAATAATATATTACTGGATAACTCAAAAAGTTCACAATATTGATAATATTGATTATGATATTTTAAGAGAAAAGATAATTCAAAACTTTCAGATTCTTCCTGATATATTAGAGGACTCTATAACCTTTGTACAGAAAGAATAAAGCGAATTCTTGAAAGAACTATTGGGGCGTGCTGATTATTCATCACCTGTAAAATATTTTTTAATCAATAAAGGGAGAAAAGTTTTAAGCTGGTTAGGAGCCATATTACAAATTATTGGTTTTGTTTGTTTTGTACTATATCAAATAGAAAACAGAAAAACTGCTGTAGAAAATCAAGAAGAAAGCTTCTATTTAATTCTTGCAGCAATTACATTTTTACTTTCGTTTGTGTTTTCAAAGTTTTCAAAAAAAATTCTTTCGATTTTAATAAAAACATTAAAGCCTGGTGATTGCATAAAAATTCTTTCTGAGATGGATGAAATAATTGGACAGGAAGTTAAAATTAATCAGTTAAGTAACAATGAAACAATGTTTAATAAACAGACAGTCTTTTTCAGTAAGAAAAAAATGATATGTGAAGAGCTTGTTTCACAAAGTCCAAATTATATAAATACGATTAATAATAAGCTGTGTTTATACATTGCAATTGATTGGTTAAAAAAAACTTATTCAAAAGAAGCATATAGAGAATATCTTCTTGAAAAGGAAATAGATGCCCTGGAATTTATTTGTGGTTTTAATCCTGGATCTGTGTCTGCGAATTTTGAGCTGGCTTTACGATATTTTGAAGCTAAAAGATTTGATGATTTTTACGAAATGCTACTGAAATGTAGAAATATAAACGGATATGACTGGCTTATAGAATCTTATATAAAATCCTATGAATTTTATAGAGCAAATTGTAAATTGCAATAAATTACTTAATGTGCTGTACTTATACGCAATCGTCAGGATGCTGTTCATGAATCAGCACTGAAAAACTAAAAGGATATTTTTGAAAAATGAAAGTAAGAAAAAAGAAATTGATTATATCTGCGCTTATAGTATTTTTGTTTCTGTTCCTGGCATCTTTTTTTATCAATCTGTACATGGTTTTATATTCTAAAGAATACATCTACAGTTCAATCGATGATA
>JAEELR010000174.1 GCA_016282835.1 Treponema sp.
CGAAGTTATTTTCATTGTAAGATTTTGTTCATCCATATCGACTTGAACAAAGAAATAATCTTTTTTTAATCCATCTGAATCGAGTGAGTACTGCTTATTGTATTCATATCTTTCCTTCTTTTTTCTATAATTAAGAAATTCAGAAATTTGTTCTGCATCAAAATCTTCAAAACAATAATCACTTCCATCTTCGCCGGTAAGAGCAGCAAGAGGATTAAAATGAAAAACCGGCTTTTCAGGTTTTACAGGCTCTTCTGTAAATTCAACAGGAATATATTTTTGAGAAGCTATTAATGCATCATAGTGATTGTCCAAATCTTTCCATTGATATGATTCATTACAATAGTATTGAGACGTCTTTAAATACTTATTTTTCTGACGTATAAAAAGCACTGATTTTTTAGAATCTGTCTGTTCAAAGTCTGCAGAACCTGGTTTTCTGTAAAAATATTCTGTCATTCTTCCTCGTCCCTATCTTTACAGATTACGATTTTGCCATCCTTTTCAAGCTGCCTGATTATCTTAGTGATTTCAACCTGTGCTTTTTCTATATCACAAAGCTTCATTGGCCCCAAAAAATCAATTTCATGTTTTAACTCCTCTGACGCCTCCCATGTAAAACTAGTCAGTATTTTTTCTTTAACTACTGTATCTGCCTTTTTTAATGCCCGTGCCAGAAGCTGCCTGTCTACCTTACGAATAATCGCCTGAATTTCCAGAACACCAAGATACCTGATATCATTAAAAACAAAATAAGAGTTTTCAATATTCGCAGTAAGAATAGGATTCTTTTTGAAGAACTGGTCACTATGACAGTTAAATTGCGACAATTCCTGATTTGACAATTCTTTAATAACATCTTCTGCCATTGTCTTTCCAAAAAATCCTGATCTTTTCAGAACAAAAGCAGCATCGGCAATTACCTCCGGATTCGTACGCTGGTCTTCATCATTAATATACAGACGAAGATTTTCAAGCATCTTCTTATATCCGTCTGCCAGGAAGTCCTCAATTATACCAAGAGATTTTTCGTTTGCCTTATCAAAGCGGGCTGTAAAATTTTCCAGGGATTCTTCTTTATATTCTTTTATTTCAGCTGAGTCAGGCATAGTCACTCCTTAGAATTATTGCGCTGCTTATAAAACTATTGTTGTTTATGAACTTTTAACTTTCCAATTCTTTAAGTTTCGCTTCTCGCCAATCGAGGACGATCTGCTTATTCTTTGCTGCAACTGCACAAAAATGTTTGTTTATTTCCAGAGGATTTCCTGTAGGAGACTCATTTGCATTGCGAACCATACACGGAGCACAGAATGCAGCTTTGTCACATTTACAGCATTCTCCATTCCCTAAATCTTTCATTTTCAGGCTTCGGAGCCATTTTATTTTCTCAGAATTCTCCCAGATTTCTTTAAGTGGTGTCTCATTGATATTACCTAAAACCATTTCCTGCCAGCCCGCACAAGGATACACATTACCATTCGCCACCATACAGCAAGATGATATGCCAACCCCACATAGTCTCCGCTCAGGATTAAACTGTTGTTCATTACAGCGCTGAGCAAAATCAGGCGCAAGAATTAAATTTTGGTAGTCAAAATCATCTTTCATAATACTTTTGAGAATATTTCCAACTTCTTCTATAGAAAGACGATTCGTTAGATTATCTGTATCATGATTATATTGTGCCATCAAAATACAATCTGTATACGCACGAATTTTATGTTCATGACACCAACATAGAACGTCACTATAATCGTTTTTATTTACTTTCATCGTAGGGCAGGATACTTGAAGCGGTATATTATTTTCAATTAGTTTTAATATTGATGCCTTAGTTTTCTCAAAACTTCCTGGTAGTTTTGTTATTGATTCATGATGTTCCGGATTCATTGAGTATAGTGAAACTTGAATGGAAGAAACATTTCCTTCCTTCAGAATCTGAATTATTTCATCATCAAGTAACGTAAGGTTAGAGAGTATATTTATATAAAAATCATATTGTTTTGCAGCTCGTAAATAATTTTTAAAATGTGGGTGCAACATTGGCTCCCCACCACTCAGAGTTACAGAAAGAACCCCCATCTTGCTAATTTGGTCAAGTGTGCTGTAAAAAAGCTCATCCGTGATATCATATAGTTTAAACTTATGCGGTATGTAGCAATGGATGCATCTCTCGTTACATCTGCTAGTCAGTTCAATTTGAAAACTATTTAAGTGAGGTCTTCCTGCAAAGTGTTTTTCAAGGTATTCCTGAGTAGAGTTATCTGCTCGTTGAATCACAGGAGTAAAATCTTTTCGTATTGTCTTTGGCTGAACATCGTTATACGTAAAACCTACATCTTTATCGTTAAGTTCTGATTCTGTTTCTCCTTTTACAATAAATCCATCAGCAACAAGAGAATCATAAAATTCTTCTGCATCATTTAGAATTGTCTTTCTATCAACACCTATAAACTGAGGCATGATAGTATCCACAAGTTCGTCTAAGCTCTGTGGTGTTCGTTTCAATGCCTGTAAAAATACTGCACCACTCTCGTTCGTGCAACGGTCATTAAAAAGTCCTATTGAGGTTATATAACCTACTCCATCATAATTACGAATATATGTATCTTTTTTTTGTCTATAAAGCATTTTTTTCTCCAAGAATACATGGAGCTATCTATCAAAAAAGATAAATAGCTCCTATAAAATCATGTGTAATGAAAGAGTAATTAATGTGCTCTGTCACATTTTTGACATGTCTGTTCAGAATAAGGACTATCCGCTGGACATGTAGCTGCATAAGTACCGTTAGAACTATTCTGAGCAACAATTTTTGGTTTTGTATAAGCCATAGTTTTTTCTCCTTAATATAAGATAACCTGTTTTTCAAGGCGACCGCCCAACGGACGGAAAAATACACGCATTTTTACTTGCGTTATTTTCCCAGCAACCAGAGAAGAGCATCGATTGTCTTCATAGTCGTATAATACGGACATTTTTTTTGCATTTTCTTTGTATATATTTCAATTTCATTTTTTATTATTTTCCGAGATTCTGCAGAAAAGTATTCACAAATTTTTGTAACTGAACTTTTATTAAATTGCTGTGTTGAAAGTTTATATTTCTTTAATGAGTTTTTTACCTGAGTATCATAAGCAGGAACAATTCCTAATGTTCCCATAATTATTTTCGTTACAAGAGTATCACTTACTTTTTTTAATCCACCTTTTTTTCCTGTAACATAAGATTCTTTTAATTCTTTTTTCAATGAGAATAATTCGTCTAGAAGAGTTTCTGATGTGTTATTTAATAAGTCTTTTCCAAATAAATGATAATGTTCAA
>JAEELR010000175.1 GCA_016282835.1 Treponema sp.
ATTACGAAACTGGAATAAGTCTTTTCGTTTTTCACCGAACACATTCCTACCGAGCCGTCCGAAAAGCAAAGGGCAACTCCATCAGCTGTAGAAAAAGCCTGTTTTATAAAACCAGCAAAAGTAATTTCTTCGTACTCTTTTCCATAAGGACTTACTCTTGTAGCAGAAGTTTTTCCTTCCTTCAATTCTTCATTAAAAAGCAAAAGAGAGCCGTCATTCAATTCCTGCATTTCAATTTTAGCGTTCTGGGTTTTAGTCTTTACTTTCCATTTACGCCTTCCATTTAAATCGTAGCAGGAAACAAAATTTTTCCCCCTTACAAAAACCCTGCCGTCACGGCCAGCTAAAGGCTTTTCTATTACTGCACCTTCTGCCTTTACGGACCATTGTAGAATTCCATCAGGATTTAAAAGGTTTAGTGAAGAATCTTTTGTGACAGCATAAATAAAATCATTTTTTCCAACACTTATATTTTTAGTCAGTTTTTTCCTGTAAGAAGTAGTCCATAAAAGCTTTCCGTCATCACTGAATGCGTTTAAGAAATTTCCTTCAGTAAGAATGATGTAACCGTAAGTTGTTTTAACAGGGGAGGTTAAGGTTCTTCCTCCGGTAACAATTAAAGTGTCTGTAAGCGTTTTTCCCTGTTCTATAATATTTTGCGGATATAAATTCACAGAAATACTTTGAATTACAAAAAATAAAGTAAAGAGGAAATAAAATTTCAGTTTAAAGTTAATCCGTTTCATTTTCTTTTGTAAAATATGCAAGGCTTTCAATATGTCCTGTGTGAGGATAAAAATCCAGCAGATAAATTTTTTCAAGCTTATAGCCTGAGCGGATTAAAAACTTTGCATCGCGCGCATGAGTTGCAATATCGCAGGAAAGGCTTCTGATTTGCGGGATATTTGACTTTTGAAGCCACATGCAAACCTCTTTCTCCATTCCGCTTCTTGGTGGATCAATTACAACCGCATCAAAGTTTCCGTTTTGCTTTATATAGTTTTCTGCATGGTACTTTGTCCATACTTCTCCGCTTAAGCCGTAGCTTTCGTGCTTTGTCCCTGCAAGGTTCTGTTCAGCGTAAACTATGGCAGCTTTATTGTGTTCTACAAGACATACTTTTTCAAACTTATCCGTTAAGAACACAGAGAATGTTCCGCAGCCTGAATACATATCAAGTACATTTTTTCCCTCAAGTCCCTCTGTAATATATGGAATGCATTTTTCAAGCACTTCAAGATTAGACTGAAAAAATCCCTGTACATCGAATGAAACATTTTTACCGCAAATATTTACCGTGCAGAAATTTTCCTGTGACTGGGTAGAACCTGCATACATTTTTTTTATTGGCTTCGTTTTCTTAAGCTTTCTGCCGTTTACAGTGCGGCTTTTTGCTTCGTAGTTTTTTCTTTCATTTCTGACTCTTTCCATTTCAGTTTCTTTTGCAACGATTATTTTATCAAAGCCCACCGGAATAGAAGAAATTTTTTCGCTTCCAAAAATCTGTACCCGGCCTTTTTCTCTCTGTTCAAACGGGACTTCTTCTAAGTATTTATTTATTTCTTCGCAGGCACACAGGCAGTTTTCTACAGGAATAATGTTGTTACTTTGCTTCATCATTAAACCGCCGTCGTGAAACTGGAATCTTGAACGGTAGTTTTTTTCGTTTCCGCAGATAATGTCTATTTTTTCTAAATTAATTCCTTCTCTTTCAAAGGCATTTTTTAAGATTTCACATTTCAGTTCCTTTTGAAACTCATAATCTATGTGCATTAAATTACAGCCGCCGCATTTTCCATAAAGCGTACACTGTGGTTTTACCCTATGTTCAGATTTTTCTATAATATCTACAATTTTTGCCCTGTAAAAATCTTTACAGTCTTCTGTTATTTCAATTTCAACTTTTTCTCCGGGAATTGCGTAGGGAATAAAAACAGTTTTACCTTCGTATTTAGCAATACAGTCTCCCCCGCAAACCATTTTTTCAATTTCAACACATATTCTTTCCATATATATTCAGAGTATCATAAAAATAAATAAATCTCTATTGATTTATTTTGTATGTGTTGTGATGTGGAGCAATCTGTCTTTTCTGGGAGCGGACGCATTGTTGAATAGTATTCACTTTATATATATATGGTGGTTTCGAGAGCCTCAACCACCGCAATTCTTCGTTCAGTCACCGCAATTCTTCGTTCAGTCACCGCAATTCTTCGTTCAACCACCGCAATTCTTCGCTTAGTCACCACAATTTTTCGTTCAACCAACACAATTTAAAAAAAAGTGAGCCAACTGCAATTATTTTTTATTGACAGTCAATATTTACCGTTGTATCATTTATTGTGTGTTTTATGTAAAAAAAATGCATAAAACCATTCGGAGGAAAATTTATGAAAAAAAATTCTAAAAAATTTGCTATTATTGGAACTTTAGCACTTATTGCTGCTATGTTTATTTCTTGTCCAACCAATACTAATTCTGGTACCACTCCAACCCCGGAACCACTACCACCGCCACCACCACCAGGAGAAAAACCAGAATGGCTTAAAGACATTGTTACTTATCCTGATGAATTTGAAAACGACATTGGTATTATCAGCGGAAACTTAGTAGAAGACGGCGATGCTGACGGAACTTCTGCAGCAGCTTCTCCAAAACTTTTGCTTGGTGGAGAAACTGGTGTTACATCAGATCAGGTTGACGGCGGTGCAACAGGTAAATGTTATAAACAGATGCAGACTGGTTCAGGCACCTGGCAGGAAACAAATTTTGACTTAACACCTATTTATGGTCAGGGAAAAAGCTATTTAGTTTCATTTAAATATAAAGCAGATCCTGATGCTGCAAATACTGTATTTACAGGTACAACAAAATACAAGTCTGCTGACGAGCCATTACACGTTTCTTACGCTGCTTACTCTGGTGATGTAAAAATGGTTTGTGCAAAACATGGAGTTGAACACTATGACTTTGCCTATGAAGAAGAAAATGGTGTTTGGGGAACCAAAGTTATAAGTCCATGGGGCGGCCCGTTCTCTACAGATGAGTTCTTCCAGGAAGGTCTTGCAGAACAGTTCAATAATCCTGACTTTACACTTATGGCTCCGGCAACTGCATCAGATACATGGAAAGAATGTAATGTAGTTATTGCATGCGAAGATATTGCAGCAATTATTAACAATACCGGTATGTATTATTTTGGTCTTTCAATTTACATGGGTGAAGAAGCACAGGGCGGTTTCTCATTCCTTCTTGATGATATAGCTATTTATGACTTAAACAGCGAGCTTGAGCAGATGGGAGTTACCTGGAAAGATCCTGCAATACCTGAAGAAGAAGAAGTTGAGGAAGGCGAAGAAGGAGAAGGTGGAGAAGGCGAGGAAAGCGCTGAATAATTAGTTTTTCGCTATAAAAACAGGCAGTCTGGTAAATTATTGTGAGTTTATCAGACTGTTTTTCTTAAATAAAAAAGTATATGGAGGCTTTTATGAAAAAGCTGCTTGGTGTTTTAAGCACTTTATTGATTTTATCAACCCTTTTTACAGCTTGTCCTGATAATACTGGAAATGGTACTAATACTACAGAACCTGAAACTCCGGAAATACCAGAAGTTGTACCTGACAATGCTTTCCGTAACTGGACTGCAGAACTTGATGAAGAAACAGATGAATGGGTAGTTGTTGGTGTTGAAGATCTTCAAAAACTGATTGAAGTAGTAAACCTTGGCAATGCTAATGGCGGAAGCAGTTTACTTGATGAAACAATTTGCCTTGAAAATGATATTGTAATCAATAAGAATGTTCTCACAAGTGATTTATTAGAACCTGCTGAAGATGGTCCTGGAGTTGCAAATTCTGGCCTTATCAATTTAGACTCAATTGGCCGCTGCTACAACAGTGAGAAAGACTTTGATGCAGCTGAAAATGCAGGTCTTAGCGGAAATATGCCGTTTCAGGGTGAATTTGACGGACAGGGACATAGTATTTCAGGCTGGTACAGCTATCAGGGACACCAGGGACTTGGAGTTTTTGGTTGTGTAGATGGTGCTACAATTAAAAATCTTATTGTTTTAGATACATCAATCATTAACATGAACATTTGGACTGCAACCGGTTCACACGACGGCTCTGATGATGACCGCTTTGGTGGCTTGGTTGGTTTAGTTCCAGAAGGCTCTCAGGGTGTTACAATTGAAAACTGTATGTTCGTAGGTGTTGTAGGTTCTGCTGCTGCTTTCGCAAGAGATTCTATGTACGAATATATTGGTGGTCTTATTGGAAGAAGTTATCCTAAAGATGGAGTTTCTACTGCTGAAAACTGCTTCGTTTGTGCAAAAGTGTATGGCGACGGAAATGTTCTTGTAGGTAAAGAAGCTGCTGTTGGTGATGTAGTTCTCTATAAGACTGAAGAAGGTACTGACACTGTTGAAGGCGTTGAACTTAATGCCGAAAACTTTGCCCGCGTAGAAGAAGAAATTGCAAAAATTAAAGAACGTCTTTAATTAGACTGCATTTTTGTAAAGGTAATTAGGGGAAGTTTAAGAATTACTGTCATTCCGAACTGTGTTTGCAATCTGTAGTTATAGAGATGCTGAAACAAGTTCAGCATGACGGATATAAATAACCTGTCATTCCGAACTGGTTTTGAGAATCTGTATTCACAGGTATTGAAATGAATTCTGCATGACAATATCTCTTACACAACCCCAGAATATAAGGAGAAAATATGAAGAAAATTAAACTATTACTTTTAAGTTTAGCTGTAATGGGTTTGTTTGTTGCTTGTCCAAAGCCTGTTGAACCAGTACCACCCCCACAACCACCAAAAGAACTTACAAAAGTTACTTTTAAGCCTACTGATAAGTATGTAAAGAGTGGTTCTTACATTACACTTACTTCAAAAGAAAAGGGTGATATTTACTATCAGCTTGTACCTGCTGGCGGTGAAGCAACCTTAACAAAGGACAATTATACTACAGTTGGAACAAAGTTTAATAAGGGTGTTGCAATTACAGAAAACTCAACACTTTATGCTATTGCTGTAAAAGATGGTGCTTTTGCTCCAGTTTCAAATCAGGAGTATAAAATTCCTGTACCTACTGCAGATTCAGACGCTGTTAAATTACACGATATGATTCTTCCTGCTGGAAGCGGAAACAAAATTCCTGCATGGTCAAAAGCTGCTAATGCTCTTGCAACAGATCTTCCTGAGGTTGTTACAGGCTTTACAACTCCAGAAAGTAACTATACAAAGTTAAGTGGTGCTACAAACCGTACTACAGAGCTTATGGCTGCAGTTGATAAAGCTAATGCAGACAAATCACTTGATAACCTTCCTATAAAGAATGTTATTGTTGTATTTACAGACGGATGGGGTGAATCTGGTGTAGTAGCTTCTCGTGAACACTATAAAATTCAGGGTCAGGAAAACAAGGGCTTGTTTATGGATCACCTTCCATACCATGCTCCTGTAAATCACGACTCTTATGTAAGACCTTACGGTAGCGGCGATGAAGAAAAAGCTGTATGGAAATATGATGCAGCAAATAACGACTGGAATGTAAAATTCTATGATGAAACAACAAATCCTAAAAATGTGTATGAAACTACAGACTCTACAGCCGGTGGTTCAGCACTTAATACTGGATTTACAACATATTATCAGGGTTGTGCAGTAGATACTCATGGTACAGAAGTAAAGAGCATTCTTGAACTTGCCCGTGAAAAAGGTATGCTTGTTGGAAACGTAACAAATGACTACTTAACAGACGCTACTCCTGCAACAGTTGGAATTCACTCACCAAAGAGAAAGGATTCAAACCTTATCAACGGACGTATGTTCATTACTTCTCCTGACTGGATTATGGGTAGAGGCGGATTCTCTGGTTTCATGAATTCGGGTGATCCATTTGGTACTTTCGCAGGTCATGAGCATTCAGCTCCTTATGATGGAATGACAAAATCAATGCTTGAACAGTGGTTTACTGCTAATAAAACAAAGCTTCAGTCATGGGCTACAGCAATGCTTCAAGAGTATGATGGAAAAACAGCAGCTGCTAATTATGACTTTAAGAACTGGAAAACAGACAGAAATATGAAGGAGTATTCAACTGTAAAAGCTGCTCTTGCTGCTCTTGCTACTGATGGTACTATCCGCCCTTACATTCCTCTTGGAGAAGATCCTGCTAACCATTATGACTATAACCCTGATGCATTCAACAAGAAAACTGGTAAGTATGAAGTTGCTCCAAAAATCGGTTATAAGATTGGATACGGCAATAAACCTGGTTATGAAGTTGCATTCCCTAACTTTGCAGAAATGGTTGCTTCTACACTTTATGCTCTTGATAAACGTGGAAAAGCAGAAAACAGAGGCTTCTTTGCATTCATTGAAAATACATCTTCAGATGGATGGGGACATGCTCAGAGAGCTCTTGATATCTTAAACGAAACACAGATTACAGACGAAGCTGTTGCTATTGCTGCTAAGTACGTTCTTGAAAATCCAAATACACTCATGATCGTTTGTGCAGACCATGAAACTGGTGGAGTTAAATATAAGTCTGGCTGGGAGAAAAATGCTGCAGGTGGAAATGTTTATTCAACAACAAGTGGACACAGTGGAGAACCTTATCCATTATTTGCATTTGGTGCAAGTGCAAATGTTTACTTCAGCGATATTCCACAGTTTGATATGAGCCAGTGGACTCCTGATGAAAAAGCTGCTTATGCTATGGGTACAATATATCCAGCACCAAATACATGGGGTGAAAATGGAACTGGTCAGGAAGCACAGCCTAATGCAACACCTGCTGCAGGACCTGCTTATCCAAAGATTCTTAGAAACCGCCAGATTGGTATAAGACTTGGTAAAGCTTTAGGATATACCAATTATGGTGACCTTAACGGAAACGGTGTTCTTGATCCTGCTACAGAAGGAGATTCTATTGTAGATGTTGAAGGTGCTAAGATTGCTTCTAACAAAGTAACTCTTAACTAATTTAACTTCAGCTTGTATATTTTCATAATTTAATTATTTGTGTTATAATCTGTAAGTGGTGATGCCTGTATATTCAGGTGTCTCCACTTTTTTTATGTATAGGAGAAATAAATGAAAAGAGTAGTAAATTGCTTTAAGTTTATAGGAATTTTTCTTTCTGTTTTGTCTTTAGCTGCATGTCCTGGTCCTCAAGGTGAACCGGAAGAAGAAATTCAGTTAGAAAAAGGTGTTGAAGGCGTAGAAATTCCTGCGTGGGATATAAGCATCGAAAATGGCATGGATAATCTTCCTGCGCTAAAGTTTGATGGAAGTTCAAATTTTAATGATGTAATTAAAGAGAATGTTGAAAAACCTTTTGCAAATATAGAAGTTAAAAATGTTATCTTTATGTTTTTTGACGGTCTTACAAAGGATTTAGTTTCTTCTGCAGCAGCAAAATATAACGGTAACCTTATGTTAAACTGCTTACCGGTTAAGATGGATTTTACAGCTCCTGCTTTAAATGAGAATACAGATGCAAGTAAAGTTCTGGGCCTGCTTCTTTCGGATAATCCATATTATAAGCCAACCTGTTCTTATGTTACTAATACTTTAGTATCAAATGATTTATTCAGACAACTTAGAAATGTTGATCCTTCTACAAAAGCCGAAAGAGATATTGTATCTGAAATTGTCTGCAAAGCTCCACGTCCTGTATATTTACTTGGAATTGATACAGAGTCTGGAGAAAGCGAAAAGTTTTCTTCTGATTTAAACGATTTTTATAAGGGAAACATAAAATATGTTAAAAGCTTTAAGGATGCTGTTGACTGCTATGGAAAAGAAGATGTAGTAATTCCTGGTCAAGACGCCCAGCATACAGAAAAAAAATTTGATTATTTGGAATTGAATGGAATTTTCTCTGTTTATCCTTATGGTACAAAGGAGTTCCCTTCTCCAGTTCAGTCTATTGCATTTTCTTTAGCTTATACAAATGCAAAAAAGACTGCAGACGGCTTCTATGTAATGTTCCATAACACTTCAGCTGATTCTGATGATAAAGAATATAAGCTTAAGAATTTTGACGAAGCTGTTGTTGCTGCTGCTAAGTTCGTTCTTGAAAATCAGGATACACTTTTGGTTGTTACTTCTGGTGCTTTAGACGCTTCATCGGTTCCTGCTTATGCCTTTGGTAATGTTCCTGAAGCTGCAAAGGCAAAAACCAATTTAATTGACTTCCTTAAGGCTGCAGTAAATCCGTAATTATTTATGTGTGTACAGATGCTGAAGCAAGCTTGAAATAACGAGCTGCAAATTCAGCATGACAATTAAATACCTGTCACCCTGAATACTTCGACAGGCTCGGTACATCGCTTGTTTCAGGGTCTGTCTGTGTACAGATGGTGAAGCAAGCTTGAAATAACGAGCTGCAAATTCTGCATGACAGGTAAAAATCTTTTATTTCCCTTTCACAGCCCTTCCATTTTCATTTACAAAATCAAGTATTAGTGTTAGAGTTTAAGAATAATGTTTCATTTGTGAAAAATCATTTATGAAAAAAAACTGGCTTTATGCCGGAATCTACGCAGGCTTGAGAAATAGCCGAAAACCGTTTTAGGAGGAAAAAATGGGTCTTTTTAAGAAAAAATTATTGTTAGTTGGTGCATTGGTAATAGGGGGCTTGTTATTTACAGCTTGTCCTGATCCTGAAAATGGAAATACTCAAACAACACCTGAGGTGCCGGTTGTTCCAGCAAAAAACATCACTTTAAAATTTTCAGAAAAAAATAATTCAACATTGGGTGAGGGAAGCCCTATAAAAATTACAATTTCTCCGTATGATAAAGAAGTTGAAGTTTATTATGAAATTGTTGCTAAAGATGGAACTACAACTCTTACAGAAGAGAATTATAAAAATTTTACTAAGTATACCACTCCTTTTACAGCTCCAAATGGAAGTGTATATGCTGTTGCTGTAAAAAATAATTATGTTGTTTCAAAGATTATATCTGCAAAATATAAGATTATAAATGTTGTTGACTACAGCATCGTTAAAGGCGCTGACGGTGATATCCCGGCATGGACAAAATCTCCTGATGGTGTTCAGAATATTCCTGCTTTAGATTTTACAGGAAAGTCTAATAATACAGATGAATTAAAAGCAGCCCTTACTGCAAAGAAAGCAGATCCTACATTCTTCAAAAAGCCAAAGAACTTTATTTTGATGATGGGCGATGGAATGGGTGTTTCTCAGATTGTTGCAGCAACTCAGCACAGAGGTCCACTTTTAATGAATGAACTTCCATACAAGGCTGTTGCAAATACTTTTGTAAGAGAAAATACAACAGGTGCAAGAGGTGAAGTTACAGACAGTGGTGCCGGCGGTACAAAGCTTGCTACAGGTTATAGAACAACAAAACTTTTTGCCGGAATTGATGCTGAAGGAAACGAATTATTAAACTTAAGTGAACTTGCTCGTTCTAAGGGTAAAAAGGTTGGTATTGTAACAAATGCTGAACTTGCAGATGCAACTCCTGCAGACTTTACTGTTCACAATAAAAACAGAAGCCAGGGCTGGACAAAAATTTGTCAGCAGGAAGTTCTTTTTGGTGCAGATCTCTTTATGGGTGGAACCGATGATAGTTTAGATGGTGCTATTTCAAGTTTAAAACCTTTAAGCGGTGCAAAAATTAAAAGGGCTTCAACACTTGAAGAAATTTTATCTAATTTTTCAACTACAGATCTTTTATGGCCACTTTTCCCCGAGGGAGATAAAAAGTTAGGTCGCTGGAATGAATCAAGTAAAACTGTTCCAAGTATGCATCAGCAGATGGCTCTTTCTTTGGCTCGTCTTCAGGCTACTTCCGGCGATAACGGTTTCTTCCTTATGTTTGAAAATACATATACAGACATTTACGGTCACTGGAATTCAGGTTTCGCATCAGTTACAAAAGAAGATAAAAACCACGCTGTAGATTCAACAAGCAGAAATATTTCCGGAATTATTAATGAAGTTAAAGACTTTGATGAATGTCTTGCTATTGCATTAAAGTTCGTTCTTGAAAATCCTGATACTGTTCTTTTAGTAACAGCTGACCACGAAACAGGTGATATGAAGTTTAAGAACGGCTGGGAAAATGACTTCTATAAACTTTCTGCAACCTCAGGAAACCACTCTAACCAGAATGTTCCTATTTTTGCAATCGGATACGGAATGGATAGAATTGGTACAAAGGATGCTTTCACTGTTGATGACTGCTGGCTTTCAGATAATACTGTTGTTGACAATACAATCTGTGGACAGACATTTGGTGATTTAATGAATGATGCACAGGGCTCATTTGGTGGTGACATTGAAAGTGACACAAGAGGCCGTACAAGAGACACCTTTACTGTAAAGGCAAAAGCTGCAAGTGATAAGTTTGAATTTACAATTAACCAGCCAATACTTCCTATGGGTAATAGTAGTGAAGGTGAATTTGTTCAGTTTAAGATTAAACCTTATGACAAAAATGCTGTTATTACAATTAAAGATAATTCAAATGTTTTAGTAAACGGCGTTAAATTTGCTGATAATGATAATGCAAAAGTTGAAAAAAATTCAAAGGGAAATGTTACTACTCTTGTTACCCCGGCTTATACTAAGACTTTTGATGAAACTTCTGCAAAGTTAGATGGCTGGTATCAGTTCTCTATTTGTGCTAAATCAAAGATTAATGCACTTACAGTTTCTATTACAGGCGGTACAATTGCTGCAGATACAGAAGTTTTAATTGATGACTTTACAGTTCAGTACGGTTCAACAAAGGGATATGTTGAAATTACCGGAGACAATGTTACTGCAACAAAGAACTAAGTTTATAAATGATTTAGTTTAAATTTAAAGGGAAGTGCGGTTAAGGCTGTGCTTCCTTTTTTGTATATATTTAGTCTTTATGCAGGTATTTTAATTGACCCCTTTTTTATTTCTATATTATACTTGAAGAATAAAAGACTTTTAGAGAGGATGATATGAAAAAAATATTTAAGAATTTATTTGTTTTTCTTTCAGTTGTGTTTGTAATGTCATTTGTTGCTGCCTGCAATCCTGAGCCGACAGGACAATCTGGACAAGAACCTGTTACACCTGAGCAACCAGAGAATACAACTCCACCTGCAGATGTAACAATTAAACCTAAAGCAACAAAAGTAAATCCAGGTACAAAAGTTACTCTTTCTTCAACTTCTGGTGCTACGATTTACTACGAAATTGTAAAAGAAGGTTCTGCTTCTACTTTAACTGCTGAAAACTATGCTGGTTTTACCCAATACAAACAATCACTTACAGCTGAAGATGGAACTGTATACGCAATTGCTGTAAAGGGTGATAAAACTTCTGCAATTACAAATAGAAAATATACAGTACTTGCAGGAAAATCTAATGTACCGACCGATACATTAAAAGTAGAAACTGTAGATAATACTGTATGGAACGGAACCAGAGATGCTGAAATTGCTTATGAAGCGCCTGCTGACGGCATAACTATTTCTAAGCTTCAGCTTGTTACTGCAGGTCCTGGTGCTGACTGTTCTACAGAAATGACCGTTAGCTGGCATTCACCTGTTCCTGTAAACTATGTGGAATATACAACTGCTGACGATACAAGTTTTGCAAGATCTGGAAAAATCTGGATTAAGGCAGAATTAACAAAGGCCGAAGATTTTATTGGTAGAGATGCTAATGGTAAAGATGTTCATTACGGCTGGGGAAGATTATCAGGCAGCACAATTAAGCTTGATCACACAAGATTTTATGTATGTAAGGCAAAGCTTGAAGGTTTAAAGCCTAACACTGATTATATTTATAAAGTGGGAACAAACGGAGCTTCTCCTTTAAGTGCAGGTCCTTATAAGTTTAAGACTGCAGGAACCAATGGCGGTCAGTATACCTTTTTCTGGGCTTCTGACCTTCACACTCCAAGCGGAGACAGTAAGTATGTAAAACGCATAAGCGAATTAATTGGTTTTGCAAATGCAAATCTTAAAAAGAAGGCACTTCCTGAAGTAAGCTATGTTTTATTTACAGGAGACTTAGTTGAAGAAGGTGCTTATTACAGCAGCTGGCTTTGCTGGGATAAAATTCCTGAACTTAGAGAATATATGTGGGCAAGCTGCGTAGGAAATCACGATTATTATTTTGATGAATCTTACAGAGTTGGTGGTCAAAAAGCACGCGTTTCTCCACGATGGCAGTATGAGTGTACAGCCTTCCCTGATACAAATAAATATACAAAAGATGATACTACTGTAGAAACTCTACCACCTTCTAACTACTGGTATTTGTATAACCGTGTTCTCTTTATAGGAATTGATTCAATGCTTAATGAATCTTGTGACTATGATTATATTTCAAATGAAACAGTTCAAATGAAATGGTTTAGGGCTGTTCTTAAAGAAAATGAAGAAAAGTATGATTATATTGTAGCATTCCAGCACTATGCTTATATTGTAAACGATAAGGTTATGTATGGTAATTATGATGACTGGAAAACTGTTTATGATGAAGCCGGCGTTGACTTTGCTTTATCTTCTGACAGTCATGAATACGACCGTACTTTTGAACTTTATAAAGACAGGGCTATAGATGCTGGTAAAAACGGAACTGTATATGTAACAAGCCCAATGACAGAAGGTTCTGCTTTAGATCCTATGACAAACAAAGCGCCTGGAAAGTATAATTCAAAATCAGAGTTTTATGCTGGTGGCGTTAAAGGCGGTATGTACTTTGTTGTAAATTCTAATTCTATGACTATGTATACAATAGGTAAAAATGGTACTGTTTTTGACGAAAAGACTGTTGGAAGAAAAAAGAGAGCCTGGAACTAATAATTTGCTTGATTTTTTATATAAAATAGATTTATTATAAAATTATATGGGGCTTTATAACGGGTTTATGGGAAACTTGTTATGAAGCTTCTGAAAAAAGGAGATATTTATGAAAAAAACTTTATTATTTGCTGCTGGATTTATGGCTTTAGCTTTGGGATTCTTTTCTTGTGAAACTGAACCTGCTAATAATAACAATCAGAATCAAAACCAGAATCAAAATCAAAACCAGCAACAGAGTCAAACTACTGAACCTGAAACACCTATTGAAGGCTGGGAAAAGATATTTATGATTGATACAGATCCTGCTGCTTTTGCTCCAGGTGATCAGGTAAAATTCCAGTTTAAAATTTCTGGTTTTGACTATCCTGCAGATGCTAATATTGAATTCTATTTCAGTGCTGATATAGAAGATTTTAGTGGTAAGGTATGTTTTAGATCTGCTAATACAAACGAAAAATGGATAGATGGAGATGTTCCAGCTGAAATTGAAGGAGAAACTGCATCTGGAACAGGAACTGTTACAAAGGTTGATGATAAATGGTATAAAGTTCATGCTACAGTAAAGGCTGCTGATAATACAATTGGATTTACCTGGTATAAGAATGAGAAATTACCTGAAGGAAATGACAAAGTATATGTTAAAGGCTTTGTAATTTCTTATACTGATGAAACAGGTGAACTGATTGAAAATGATTATTATAGCGAAGACTTTGTTTATGATGCAGATTATAATCCTAATCCGTTGAAATTTGAATCATGGTATTCTGTAACTGGTCTTCGTGCAACAGAAGTAGATGATTTCTAATTTGTAAGCGTTAATAGCTTTTAGGAATAAGCTGCTGGATGTATTATCTGGCAGCTTTTTTTGTTTGTGCAGGAATTTGTCTGGGTAGAGACCCTGAAATAAATTCAGGGTGACGGACTACTTGTCATTCTGTCCGGGTAGAGATGCTGAAATGAATTCAGCATGACGGTTGTTTATGAATTCAGTATGACTGTATTTTTTGCCAGACA
>JAEELR010000176.1 GCA_016282835.1 Treponema sp.
ATACTGCTGCAGAAAAGGAAAATGCAGAACTTACAAACAAGTCTCCCCTTTCAACCGAAAATACTTCTTATGACAAAGAAAAAATTTCTGTTAAACCGCGTGGAGCTTTTGCCATAAAATTTAGTGATGAAGTAAAAAACAATCCTTCTTCCGTATTTGAATTTACTTTCAAGGGCGAAGAAATTGAAGATATAACGAAAAAATTAAATGATGAAGCTTTAAGGCCTCAAATAAATTCTTCCGGTGGAATAAGCTTTAAGGGAATCAATGTTTTTAATAATCTTAGTGAAACAACGCTTCCAAAGCTTTCTGATGAAGAAAAAATCACATACAACCCAATCACTTTAAAAGATGAAGATTTGTTCTTTGTAAAACAGGCTGACGGAAAAGAAATAAAGCTGGATAGTTCCTCATTCTCAAAAAATCCTGAAACCAATGAGAATACTGTAAAAATCAAATTAAGTGATTTCGAAAACCCGGAGATGTTAATCGTAAAAAATTCTTCTACCGGAAAAGAATATTCTCTTTCAATTCCACAGACCTATGATTCATCTAAAGTTACAGGCTTTAAACCTAATCACGCAGTTACAGAAGCCTGTGATGCAAAAATAAAATATGAGGGAATAACATTAATCCGCGGTACAAACGACATTGATGATGTAATCCCGCATTTAACCCTGCATATCAAAGACAAAACTGAAAAACCTGTTGAGATAAAAATTAAACCTGATACAGAAAGTGCTAAGGATGCCATCATAACTTTTGTAGGAAAATATAATCAGACAATTGCAGAACTTACAATCTTAACCACGAATAAACCGGAAGTAATTTCTGAACTCGATTATTTAACTGACAGTGAAGTAGAAAAATACAATGAAAAACTTGGTATGTTCCAGGGAGATTTCGCTTTAACTAACGGCAAATCAACAATGCAGAGAATTTGTTCAGGAATATACAGGGCTAGTGAATACAATGAAATTTCAATGCTTTCACAGCTTGGAATCAGTACAAATGCCAGTAAAGGTACTGCAGGATATAACGCTGCCCAGTTGAGAGGTTATCTTGAAGCTGATGAAAAAAAACTGGATTTCGTGCTGGAAAATAATTTGAATGAAGTAAAAGATTTGTTTGGTTATGACAGCGACGGAGATTTAATCATTGACAGTGGAATTGCCTACGCTTTGGATAATCAATTAACATCATGGACCCGTTCAGGCGGTATTATTTCTTCCAGGACAAATTCTCTGGAATCAAATATAAAAGCAACGAATCAGAAAATTGCTAAACTGCAGGTTCAGATTGATGCGAAAGAAGCTGAACTTAAAAGAAAATATGCAAACATGGAAGGTACTTTAAATAGTTTGGAGAGCCAGCAAAATTCACTGAATAATTTTGCTAATCAAAACAATAAAAATAAATAATCTGCCGATAATATTTATATATATTCAAGAGGTTTTTGAAAGATGGAAATTTATATTAATAACAACAAAATTGAAGATGTAATTCTCGAAGATGAAAAAACAATTGGCCAGCTTTTAGATGCCCTTGAAACAGAAGCCGGGAAAAATGAAGCAACAACTGTTGGAATAAAATTTAATGGCAGGCAAATCAGTGCCAAAGAAATTGATTCAATCAGAAGTGAAGAAATTAAAGCTGATACAAAACTTGAACTTACCTCGGTCAGCGCAAGTGAAATCGATGAAGCATTAAGAAATATCGTATACACATTAGATGTAAACAGTAAAAACTTAAAAGAGCTTTCGGTACTAATTCAAACTTCTAAGAATAAAGAAGCTGATAAAATCATAAGTTCCTTTGCTGACTGCATAGATTATTTCTGTCATTTAGTTACACTCACCTCTTTATTTCCAGAACATTTTGAGTCCTTTAAGATTGAAGATAAAAACATAGGTGAATTCTTTGAAGAATTTTCTTCATTGATTAAGGATTTTGCAGATAGTTATGAGAATAAAGATTTTGTAACTACCGGCGATTTGTCTGAATATGAAATTTCTCCAAGGCTGGATACTCTTTCTAAATCTATTAAAGAGTTTTACGGGGAATAGATTTTTTAGTTTAAGTTGGAGGTAGATATGGATTTTATTGCTGGTTCTCCACTTTCTGCTAGACAACAGGGGTTTGTTTATATTTTTATTATTATCGCTCTCATTATAATTGTTTTACTTGTAATTATTAGTCTGCTGCTTTCAAGATATAGAAGTCACAAAATGCTTAAGAGATGGATTGAAGCAAATAAAAACAAGGAAACAAAATACAAGAATGTAAAAGTAATTTCCCATATTGCAAATCTTACAAAAGCCGAAACTAAATTACTGTGGTTCATTTGTCACAAAAATCACTTAAAGAATATCGAGTTCACTTACAAAGATAAAAACCTCATTGATACATATTTTAAATTAGAATATGAAAAGATGAATGACTTTTATGATGCCGAGCAGAGAAAAAAAGTTTTATTTTCATTGAGATTTAAGCTTGAAAATGCACACGATAAGCGTTTGTCCATCACTTCTACAAAGAGATTAAAAGATGGTCAGCAGATTACATATTACGATTCAAACAAAATGCCCTGGACTTTAACCGTATTTGCCAGTACAAAAGATTTGCTTTACTTAAAGCTTCCTCAGAATTTATTTGAGTCAAATTCAAGGCCTCAGACACTTTCAAAAATAAACTGCTCTTTCATTTTATATGAAGATTTTAATTATCTGTGTCAGTTAAGAGTTGTTCGATATGAAGAAAAAAATGATGAACATTACATGATTGTTTCTCATACAAATAATCTGCATCTAAGTCAAAGGCGTATGTCCAAGCGATTAGTCTTAGAAACATTGTGCACATTTAACCCGATTAAATTTGTTAACGACGGCCAGGAAGATGAAATGGAAATCATTGACAAGGATTACAAGGGAATCATAAAAGATATATCCTGCAGCGGATGTAAAATCTTATGTCCTTATCCAATAAAAAAAGATCAATTTATCCATATTAAATTTGAACTGGAAGAGCTTGGTAAAAATGAAATCAGCGGCTTAATTGTTGATACTAAAAAAACGCAGGATTTAAAGACTTTTACCCTGCATATTAAATTTATAAATATTTCACTAAAGCTTTCAAATTTAATTAATGCATTCATTTACAGATATCTTTAAAAGTTCTGAATGATTGTTTTTTTAAATTTTATAGAGTAAAATTATTGTATGAAGGTTCTGGAACTTAATTCAATTGCTAAGGAAAAAGGCTGTATATATTATATAAACCGATATTCTGCAAATGCTGTAATTGAAGTTTTAAAGCAAAAAATAACCTTTCCAATTAGTTTTACAATCGAAGTTACTCCTTTTGGTGCAAAGACAATCGAAATAGATGAGTTGCCTCGTGATATTGAGTACCCTACTATACCTTTGTGCAAATCTTTAAAAGAATATATAACTATATTAGACAGAGATGGGACTCTCCCTCAGACATAAAGCAGGTATAAAAATGATATTTACAACAAAAACCTCTGAAGAAACTATAAAACTTGGTGAACTTATAGGAACTTTATTAAAGCCTGGTGATGTTATTGCAATGACAGGAACTTTGGCAGCTGGAAAAACTACAATTACAAAAGGCATTGCCAAAGCGCTGAATATTACGGATGAAATTACAAGTCCTACATTTTGTTTAATCAGCGAGTACGAAGGCCGCATTCCTTTATATCATATGGACGTATACAGGCTTGAAGGCTCTGAAGACTTTATTAATCTTGGTGTTGAAGAAATGCTTTATGGCAACGGGGTTTGCATAATCGAATGGAGCGAAAAAGTAAAATCTGAATTGCCTAAGAAATCAATTTTCATGAAAATAACACCAAAAGAAAATGAAATGCGGGAAATTGAAATTTCAAACTGGGATAAACTTAACGAATTAGAAAAACTGTATAATGAGGAAATAAAATGAATGCACTTGCTATAGATTGCTCTGTTTCAAAAATTACTATTGCTGCAAAGAAAGAAAATCAAATGGTAAAACTTACGCTTGATATTGGTTCACGCCAGTCTGAAAAGCTTTTACCTGCAATTGATTATGTTATGAAGGAACTTGAATTATCACCTTCGCAATTAAACTATACGACCTGCACTTTAGGCCCGGGCTCATTTACAGGCTTGAGGCTTGGAAGCAGTGCATTAAAAGCGTTAACTTTAAGCCACAACATTGATTTATACGGTATTCCTTCTTTGGATGCCTATGCATATCCTTACAGGAACCTGCACACAACAGTATTAAGCGTGATTGAAGCCAAGGAAGATGAATTCTTCTTTTCATTATACAACAAGGGAGAAAAACTGACTGCAGAAGCTGATGAACTGATTGAAAACATTCTAAAAAAAATTGATGTAGAAGGTGAAGTCTTTGTTTGCGGAAGCGGTGCAAAAACCTTTGCAGAAAGAGCCAGTGAACTTTCACCCTTGCACAAATTTAATTTTATCTGGCCTGAAAATGATACTACAGAAAGTTTATTTTTAATTGCAGAAGAACAAATCAGGAACAATGTTCCGCCTTTACAGGATTACGACGGACCTTTGTATGTCAGAAAAAGTGAGGCAGAAATTGTGCTTGAAAAATCCAAATCTAAAGAGTAATTAGTTTTTCTTTGTAAAAAAGAGTCTTTGAAGTTGTTCTGGTGTAGTCTGTGTAGCAGCTGCTTTGTTCTCATCCTGGATAGCTTCAAAAATTTCCTGTCTGAATACTTTAACGTGCTTTGGAGCTTCAACACCAATTTTTACCTGGCCGTCACGAACTTCAATAATTGTTAGAGTTATATCGTCACCGATTTTAATCTTTTGATCAACTTTACGAGAGAGAATAAGCATTATTTATCCTCCCTCATTTTTACAGCTTCAACAATGTTATGCTTGGTAGTCCATCTAGGATTATCCAGAATTGCCTGCATACATTTTTTATTCTTTTTGTTAATGATTAACGGTCCCTGGAAATTTGCTGTTACTGCAGAGCCGTCATTTGGTATAGTTACAATTGTAAATACAATTACATCACTTGGATCTGTAATATCGATTTTAGCAAGTTCTTTATCATCAATATCAGCTTCGTAATTTGGTTCAATTAAAAACGGGTCGATAAGTAAAAATGCAAGATTTAAGTCCTGAAGAGACTGCAACCAGATAAACGGCTGGTATTCACTTTCAACTAAAGCAAAATCCTTGTATTCTTCAAAACCAAAAAGTCCATCCGGAATGTTTATAATACAATCATTATCTACATAAACAGTTCCCATCATCTTTGTGCTAACCTGCATTTCTTATTTCCTCGACTCAATTAATTTTTCTGTATTAAATTATCTCATATAATCTAAAAGTGTTGAACTATACATTTTTCCAGCCTGACTCATTGTTGCCTGGTTTACATAGTCCATCATTTTCAAATCAGTAATTGCTTTTGTAAAATCAACATCACCTTCACGACTTACAAGTTGTGTTGTATTCAAGCTGTTAGTCTTTGAGCGCTCAATATTATTCATGGCTCTTTCAAAGTCGCTTCCGTTCTTTGCAATTCTTGTTGTGAGGTTTCCAAGTCCCTGATCTATAGAACCCAAAACTCTCGAACCAATTTCTTCTGTATTTCCTGTTAACATTGCATTTCTTAATGAAATAACTGTATCAAACAATGAACCGCCTGAAACTTTTACATTATCAGCAATATTGGATGGTGGTAAAATTCCAGAATCCTTTATCATTCCGATTTCATTCAATACAGTGCCTTCTACATCTTCAAGCCAGACCTGATGTGCGTCTGTTGTAGAAATATTCAAGCCACCGCTTACACTGTCAATTTCTGCCTTAACAGAAGCTTCCGAGCTGTTTATTTTTGAAGCCAGAGCATAAATGTTATCGCCGGCCTTTATATTGATTACCTTACCGTCAATTTTAAATGATGAATCTTCCAGTGCTGACCAGGCGCTTAAATCTCTCTGACCCCTGAGCTGCTGTCTTTCTGCCCAGAAAGCTTTATTTCCTGCAGTATCAACATCAAGATATGCATTTTCATCAACTTCAATTTTATTTATATCGACATTGCCTTTGTAAATTACTGATTCAATCAATGCATCATCAGCGCCTTCTACATTTCCAAGAACAACATCGAATGCACTGCTTTTAGTTCTTGTTCCTGCAAACAATGCATTTCCGTCTGCACCAATTGCGTTTGCATTCTGTACAAGTTCCTTCAAAAGTTCATTTACTTCTACAGCCATATTTTTTAAATCATCTGTAGTATAAGTTCCGTTTGCACCGGTAACGGCAAGCTCACGGATTCTGTGCATAATCTGGAGGTTCTGATTCATGTATCCTTCGCTGTACTGAAAGCGGTCGGCAAGAGTCTGTGCATTTTTTTCAAACTGATTTACACGGTTTAAATAAGATTCATATCTAACAAGATGACCTGCTGCAAGAGGATCATCGCGCAAAGAACCAATTCTACTCTGAGTTCCAATCTGTTTATTTATCTGATTAAGTTTAACTTCCTGGTTTCTCAAATGAAACTGTGTATCTGAATTATTTAACTGTGAACTGATTCTATGCATAATATCCTCCAAACATTCATCTATATAAAATTATCGACTTAGAAAGCATTTTTATTTAGCAGAACTAAACTCCAAGACGGTTAATTAAGGTTTCCAGCAATTCATCCTGGATTGTTACAAACTTAGCTGCTGCATTGTATCCGTGCTGGAATTTAATTATGTCTGCAAGTTCTTCATCAATATTTACACCGCTTATGCTGTCCCTTAAGCTTCTTAAATCGTCCATAATTTTCATCTGGCTTTCATATTGATTTTGTGCCTGCTCGCCTTTTAAGCCAACTTCTGTCACTGTATCTGCAAAGTAGTCGTCAAAAGTTTTTTCTGCACCAATCATAATTTTTGTATTTCTGATTGCAGCAATTTCAACAGCGGCTCTTCCATCATTTATTTCTACAAAGCCCTGATTATTTGCAAAAGCCGCAGCAACATTCTGTACATCACTTCTAATAATTCCGTTTACTTCAATATAAGCAGATGGATCTGTTACAGGAGCAACTGCATAGCTTTGAGTCTGTAATGCTGAAACTGCATTTGCTGTGTTAAAGTCATAAGCACCTTCTTCACCGCTTCCGGCAAGAATTCCTGAGTACTGTGTCAGGAAGAAACCAGAGTCTTCAACATGCCTGATTACATAATCCGGGTTTTCAATTGAATTAGATGAAGTTGCTTTTAATACAAGGTGATTATTTTTATCAAGATAAGCTTTAACTTCTGTATTTGAATCATTGATTCTGTTTACAACTGTTTCTACTGTATCAGCTGGTCCGTATGAAACTGAAACTAATCCATTCGGGCCATTA
>JAEELR010000177.1 GCA_016282835.1 Treponema sp.
ATTGGAGCTGCGCCGGAGGCGTTGCGGAACAAAGTGGAGCAATGGAGCGCGTAAGACGCGAAACTCTTAAGAATGGCAATGCCATTCTTGTAACGAGTTTGCAAGCAAACTCGCGGAAAGCGCGACCTGCCGGACAACCGGCAGGGAACCGCCAGAAGAAGAGAAAGAATTGAAGAACATTCTTCCATTGAAGAATTCATAGCTGGACGGATTTAACAGGTATGCCTATTGCCATAATAATCCGATAGGGTTTACGGACCCGACGGGTTGTATACGAAAAAATCCAGACGGGACTTATGACTATTCTCTTGGTGGAAATCCGCATGAAGGCGAAGGCTCAGACGCATCTGGCAATAATAACGACGGCGATAAGAGGGATGGGCCTGAAATCAGGGCAAATCCTAATGTCAAAGTAGAGTTTCTCTCTTTTAATGATATGGTTAAATTATGGGATATAAACAATAAGAAATATAATTATTCAAAATCTATACAAGGTATTTTTGGTATTGGTCAAGCTGCTTTTGATAATTCTCTAATGGTTGGAGATGCATTAGATTTATTTTCTGACATAGCAAAAGATATATTTGATGTTGCGGGCGATGTATCAACTATAGTTGGACTTGTAACTGCATTAATGCCTGATCCTAAAGGTGAAATTAAGCAGAAATGGGATAACTTTCTTGCTTCATATGTAGAATCTCGTGACGGTAAAATTGATCCTGACGTAAAAGATATTAGAATGAGTGTATATACTACACATAAAAAAGAGAAGTTCTGTGAGCAAAGAGGACTTCGTATTGTAAGTGGTTTTAGAACACTAACAACACGAACAACAGAATTGGATTATTATAATCCAAAAACAAGAAAAAATCCCACTGTAAAAATTAAGGAAGAATCATGGATAGATTATTAAAATATTTATTATTAGTTTTTGTATGTATATTTCTTTCATCTTGCAAAAAGATTTATATTTATAAGGATTCTGAATTGAATTTATCGACTTTTGAGTTTAATACAATTTGGAATAATTATTTAAGCTATGATATTTCGGAATATTCAACAAAAGAGGATCTTGTCGGATATGGATATACTGAAATCCATTATTATGATTATTTGTGCAGGCAAATATATTATTATGATAATAAGGTATTTGATGAACTCTCAGAAGAAGATCAAAAGTATTGGTTATATAGGAATTATTCCAATATACGTGAACATTGCTTTTTTGGAATAAACACAGAAAAATTGACTGAAGGAATTGGAGAGATTTCTTGTTATCCTGATAGCTTTTTTTCAAGATTTGAATATTCCGATGGAAAAGGAAATAATTATATTTCCTTTTCTTCTATTTGCGAAATAGATAAACAAAATTATGTTTACTATGTCTTATTTAAAGAAAAATAGAGCTAATACCTTATTTAGTCCGACAAATAGTAATTTGTCGGATGAAAAAAAATTGACATTTCATGGGAAGAATCATTGCAAAAACTATGAATTCTTCCCGAATATTTAAATAGCAGCGGATAAAATATTGTTTATTAGTACAAAAGTTTGCTTTCTGGAGGTAAAACAGGAATTTAGGAAAATAATGAGTTTTCTGATCATCCTGAATGGTTTTACTATAAAATAGGAGAAGATTAGTTATATGAAAAATAAATATATATGGATTTTCTCTTTTATCGGTGTTATTGTTTTTGCTTTTTTAATGATGTTTTGTAATCCGACAGTTATGATTTTGCATTCTAAATATCCGGAAAAGGTATCTTCAAAAGAAAAGGTAGAATTGAGGGAACTGATTTTTAATCTCAAAAATAATGTTAATGAAGATCTGTTAGAAAAATGTCATATTTCTGTAGATTCAAGACTTCAACTTGTTGAGGACTTTCAATTCAATGAACTTTCTAAAGCAATCAACTCTTGCCATATTGGAGGTGTAAGCCATCCAGAAAATTTCGGATATATAGTATTGAAAGGAGTTTATGAAAATATTGCTTTTAATATTGAAATTAAATTTGCTAAGGTATCAGGGACAAAAACTGCATACTTAACAATTAATACTCTAGATTCAAATGGAGATGAAGTATATGGAATTCCGTTTATTTCAAACGAGCTTACTGATTGGGCATGGAAAGTGAGTATTTTTAAGTAATTATGATTTCTTGTATGGTATAAAATGCTGGGAGACTGTAAAAAAATATGTCAATTTTTTTCAAACCTGTGTTATCTATACTTTATGTTGCCGATTCAGCAGTTTCGTAGTATAATTGGCATTATGATTAGAACAAAAATGTTTGCGGTGTCAGCTGTAGCGGCCGCCCTTTTATCAATGAACTGTTTTATTACCAGTTGTGGTTCAACTCCGGCAAAAGAACCTGAGCCGGTTGTTGAAGAGCCAGTTCAGGAAGAAAAGCCTGTTGTTGAGGCACCAGTTTCCAGCGGAGACGTTGAACAGACTAATGCAAGCCTTCTTTCTGCAGTTGAAGCTTCCAGAAAACTTGCGATAGAAGCAGGTGCAGAGGAAGTTAACTCAGTTGCATTCAAAGCCTGCGAGGCAGATTATGAGACACAGAAAGCTCTCATTGCCGGTGGAACAAAAGATGATCTTTCAAAAGCCCTTAATGATTTGAACTCCCGGTATCTTGCTCTTGCAGAAATGGCAGCTGCAAAAGAAAAGAAGGACAAAATCGATGCACAGGGTTTAGCTTCTTACAATCAGAAAGCATACGACGACGGCGTAAAGGCTTTTGAAGCACTCGGTTCTGCACAGACAGCACTTCTTCCGGGTGATGTTCAGCTTAAAAATGCAAAAAAAGCTTCGGCTTATTTTGATGAAGTTCTTGCAGATGCATACAGATCTCTTGCAAAAGATTCGCGCAAAAAAGCAGTTGCAGCAAAGAAAAATGCAGACTCTGTAAAGGCTGCCGTTTCGCGCAAGGCTGATTATGAAAAAGCCGTTAAGTTTATAACTGACGGAGATTCTCAGTTTGTAACCGGCGGTGCAGAACAGGCTGTAAAAAGCTATACTGATGCAGAAAGAAATTTCAATCAGCTTTACAGTGAAATTTCAGAAAAACGTGCAAAAGCTCAGGCTGCTATCGAAGAAGCAAAAAAGCGTGTTGAACTGAGTGAGCAGGTTGCTGCAAAGGCTGACATAGAAAAGCCTCTCGGAGATGAAAAACCTGAAGGTATTGAAGATGAAAATACAC
>JAEELR010000178.1 GCA_016282835.1 Treponema sp.
CAGGCAACAAGCGGACGTAATCTTGTGGAGCTTATAACAAAAGGTAAGGCAGATGTAATCACTACAATCATAAATAAATTCAACACAGCCGAGCGTCTTGATACAAAAGATTATTCTCGTGATATTTTCCTTCTTGTTGATGAAAGTCACCGTTCAAATTATGGACAACTGGCAACAAAAATGCGTTCCGTTTTTCCAAATGCCTGCTATATTGGTTTTACAGGAACACCTCTTATGAAGAGCGAAAAAAACACGCTTTCAAAATTCGGCGGACTCATTCATAAATATACGATTGCAGACGGAGTTAATGACAAGGCAATCGTTCCTCTTATTTACGAAGGTCGCTTTGTTGAACAGCATGTTGATGAAGAAAATATTGATTTATGGTTTGAACAGACAACAAAGAAATTGACAGAAAACCAAAAACAGGATTTGAAGCAAAAATGGAGTAGCATTCGCCGTCTTACTTCAACCGATGCTCGTATAAAAAGAATTGCGCTTGATATAAGCAATCATTTTGAGCAGGGATATAAATCAACCGGCTTCAAGGCTATGCTTGCTGTAAATTACAAACGTGACGCTGTGCGCTATCTTGAATGCTTTGAGCAGTGGAAAGAGCTTAATTGTGCTGTTCTGATTTCTGCTCCAGATGTACGGGAAAGTGTTGATGATTCAGATGAAGGTACTGATGATAAAGTTCTTCGATTCTGGCATAAGATGATGGAGAACTATGGAGATGCTGATGTTTATGAAGAAACAATAAAAGATAAGTTCTGTAACGGCGATATTGATATTCTGATTGTATGCAGTAAACTTCTGACGGGCTTTGACGCTCCAATTTGTCAGATTTTATATATTGATAAGGAATTGAAAGAACATGGACTTTTGCAGGCGATTGCCAGAACAAATCGTCTTGCAGAAGGAAAGGAGTATGGCCTTATTGTAGATTACAGAGGTCTTGTTGAAAATCTTAGTGAAGCGATGGATTTATATACCGGAGCTGGTTTTGAGAATTTTGAAACTTCAGATATTCAAGGAGTTATGACAGACATAATTTCTGCTGTTGGAAAATTGCGAGAATCATATTCTCAAATGCAGGAACTTTTTATAACAGTTGAAAATCCAAAAGATACGGAAGAAATTGAAGTTTTTCTTTCTTATGATGTAAAGCGTGAAGAGTTCTACAATCTTCTTTGTACATTCGGAAAGAGTCTGCATATCGTGTTGAATTCTCAGAGTGCGTTTAATGCAGTTCCGCGTGAAGAAATTAAAAAATACAAAGATACATTTGCATTTTATGAGCGAGTTCGTCGAAGCGTAAAAATCCGTTACTGTGACGGAATTGATAACAGAGAATATGAACCACTTATGCAAAATCTTTTAGACACACATCTTTCTGTTATGGCATTAAAGAAAATCACTCCCCCGATTGATATTCTGAACCGCGAAGAATTTGAAAAGGAGCTTGGAACACTTCCTAATGACCGCTCAAAAGCTGAAGCAATTACATATCATCTTGCAAAAGCAATTCGCCAGAATCACGACGAAAATCCAGCTTACTATGATTCTTTTTCTAAGCGTATAAAAGAAACACTTGAGCAATATAAAGATAAGGTGATTTCTGAAGCAGAGTATCTTTCAAAAATGCGCGAGATTATGAAAGATTATCAGAATGGAAGAACGCAGATAGAATATCCTTCAAGCATAAAAAGTAATCTTCATGCACAGGCATTTTATGGTGTGATTACGGCTCTTTTTGCACAGAATGAACGTGATGTGAATGTTATGCCAGATAATGATTTTATGGCTCAAATATCAATTGATATAACAGAAATATTCAGATCACATGTGCAAGTTGGATGGGAGCAGAATATTTCAATTCAAAACCGTATTTCGCAAGACATTGATGACTTGTTCTATGAATATGAAAAATCGCGCGGATTCAAAATTTCTTTTGATTTGATAGATAAGATAATTGAAAACTCAAAAACTGTTGCAATGAGGAGATTCTAAATGGCCTTAGAATCTAGAACTATCTTTGTAACTGACAATAACAATAAGCTTAGAAAATTGACTTATGAATTGGAACGAAAGAGAGTAAAAAATATCAACCTACGCATCCGTTCTGATGAATCTATTTTCGTGTCTGCCTCTCCTCTTGTTGCAGTAAAAACTATTGATGATTTTATTCTTTCAAAAAGCGATTTTATCTTAAAATCATTGAGTCGTTTTTCAGAAAAAAGAAAATGGGAAATTGATAATAAAAAGTATGTAAGCGGTGAAAGCTTTTATCTTTTAGGAAAGCAGATGAGGCTTATTGTAAAACATGCAAATCAAAATCATGTTGAAGAGGATGGTGTTTATATTACACTTACCTGTAAACGTCCTGATGATTATATATTGAAAAAACGTCTGATTGAAAACTTTTTTAGCCAAAAATGCTATGAAGAATTTAATAGAATAATAGAAGAAAGATATCCACTGTTTAAGAAATACAGAGTTCCATATCCAAATCTAAAAATCCGAAGAATGAAAACAAGGTGGGGAAGCTGTATTCCGTCAAAAAATCAGATAACACTGAATGAAAATTTAATCCATTTTTCTGAGCGATGTATAGAATCTGTTGTAATTCATGAATTCTGTCATTTCCGATATCCTAATCATTCAAAAGAGTTTTATAACTTTATGACAATCCTAATACCTGATTGGAAAGATAGAAAAAAAGAACTGGATGAAACATTTTTATATTGAAAAATCTATTTCAACGCCTCTTCCAAATCCTTAATCAAATCCTCTGCGCTTTCAATTCCAACAGACAGGCGTAATGTTTCCGGTGTAATTCCATTTTTAAGTCTGAGTTCTTCCGGTACATCGGCATGAGTTTGAGTTGTAGGATAAGTGATTAAAGTTTCTACTCCACCAAGGCTTTCGGCATATTTTATAAGATGAACTTTTTCAAGCACAGAAAGTGCTTTTTCTACTGAGTTTAAACGGAAGGTTACCATTGCACCAAAACCCCGGCTTTGATTTTTCATAATTTCATAACCGGGGTGTTCAGGTAAACCAGGG
>JAEELR010000017.1 GCA_016282835.1 Treponema sp.
AACTGTGAGTAAGTTATTAAAATTCTGAAATGTATCATCTTCAATTTTTGTCAATTCTATACACTCTGACAAATCTAATACAATTTTTATGTCGCTATAGAGTTTATACAAACTATTCAGAACTTCTTTAACACTGTTTAATTTATCTATTGAGGTTAAAGTTAATCTAATTACCCGACAGATATTTATTGCATCAAAAATTTTATTAACATCTTCAACAGGAAATTTATCTGTAAAGTGTTTTTTTAAGATTTGAATCACAGATTCATTATTGAGTTCTGATTGAGTTGAAGTATTATTATTTATTGATTGATTTTTATTATTAATAACTTCGTTATTTTTCTGTTTATCAAAACTAGCCTTTGAAATAGGTTCAACAATCTTTTTACTATTTGGATTATTTTTTTTCTCTAGGCTCGTATGAATAATAGTTTTAGATAATAGATTTGTTTTCATTAATCCAGACCAACCACAAGTGTTACACTTGTAAATACCTTCTATTTCTTTAAAAGCTGTTTGCCTACCACAATATGGACACAAATCTGGATTTATAATTTCTTGCTTTCGTTTTAATAAAGCATCCTCATATGAATACTCTTTTTTTTCTCTTCTCTTTTTACCGACATATTCTTCTTTTTCACATACATAATAATGATTTTCAGGTTTACACTGTACACTAGCATTCTGATCTTTTACCAAAAACTGCAAAGCCTTTTCTGGTGTTTTTGAATAGTGATATATTCCATTTTCTATATAGCTCTTTGATTCTGTGACACTCTTAAACACCTTATAAAACTCAGCTTTTGACATTGCGTAAGTTCCTACGGGCTCTATTTTTTTTACATCTATTGCAAAAATATCATCATCATTCAAAGGTTCTATAACATCTCTTCTAAAGAAAAGCCTGTTCTCTGCATAACGGGCTGCATAATTGCTGTTCAAAGCAGATGAAGCGGAAATTACTGGAAAATTGTTTTCTTTGCTAACCTTACTTACAGTGTTTACCTGAACTGTATTATCCCAGTGTAGTTTTATTACTCTTTCACCCAGCATATTATCGTTATTCATTGCATCAACTAAAGCTGGATTTGGGGTAATGATTTTAAGAAAGTCGTCATAAACTGTTCCATATATATTCCTAAATTGCTGCATTACAAAAATCTGAAGAGGCTTATACTCTGCAATATCTTTTATGTCTGTTTCTGTCCAGTGATTACTATTTTTCTTTGGAGTAAGAAAATAGTTTAATGGATCTGTAAATCTTAAAAAATAACGAATAAGTACATCTTTTACATCTGAAGGAAGTTCAGCATTACGGATGTATTTATCATTCTCATATTTCCAGTCTTCAGTATTCCCTGCTGGAAAAAACTTATTACATAACTCTGCAAGACCTATAAAGTTTCCGTTAACTGATATATCTTTTCCGGAGTCAACTATGTGAGCAAGTTTATATTCTGAATAATCAAGGCCAATTGTTTTATAAAAAGATTTTGCTTTTTCTTCTTTTCCCATGAATTCAGAAATTGGAAAACTTCCATCAAGCATTGCATTCTTAAAATCATTATAGTCAGGAACAAAATTCAACTGGACCATTTTTTCAATTAATTTTGCAAACCCGTTGTCAGAGAAAGTATAATAAAAGTCTCTGTTTGTTTTTGTTAACCAGCCTCGTCTTGCACCTTTGTTTGTATTACTATATGCCCTTATAACAAAAACTGAATCTTTATCGTTAACATATTTAAGTAAAAGTTCATGCCAAGCAAGAACAGTCTGTTTTTCTGGTAATCTGGGCAATATAAAATCTTTCCAAAAAGATTTTATATCTTCTGCGAACCCCTTTGAAAACTGTGGCATAGATGCTTTTGAAATTTGCTTAAAAGATTCTTTTGTTAACATTTTTTGATGTTCTCCCTTAAATAAAATTATAATCCTGGTTTTTATATTTTACAAACTAAACCACTTTCACTTCATTCACCTTCTTCCTTCTTTCCAACCAGTCATCAACAAGTTCCTTCGGTGCAAGAGGAACAGCTTCATCAGCCCACTGCCAGGTCCAGCGCCGGATAGCATAAAGCTGATTACTCCTAAAGCATAAAAGAATTCCGTCTCCGTCAGGACCGGGATTTTTTTTGTCAGGTGTAATCGTCTGATTATTACCCCAGAGTCTGTTTTTTGCATAACGGGCTGCATATCCGTGAAGATGAATTTTAAGATCAAGGCTCTTTTCATGACACATACATCCGAATGACCCCATAGTCATTTTTCTAAAATCATAATCTTTTGGAAGAGTAAAGACTTCTTTTGTAAGCTGAATATTTTTCATTTCGCCGAGTGAATAACGGCGTCTTCCATTTTTTAAAATGTCGAGTGCATGAAGATTCCATGTGCCGTTATCATAAATCAGCTGCCACGGCTGAACTCTTCTTTTTTTAGGCTTTTTATCTGATACCGACTGATAATCAAATGTAATGACTAGATTTTTCTGAAGAGCCTGATCTATAAGGCGCCATGTTTCTGCAGGAATCTCTTTATTCGGCGCACCTACAAAAATGATTCTGTCGTTTTCAGGCTTCTGTTTAATTCTGATGTTTTCAATTGCTAAGTCATGATTTTCAACAGCAAGAGATTCAAAGACTTCCTGAGCTTCCTTGTAGAGGGGATTTCCTTTTACCATGTCCATAAGTGTTTTAATTAGCTTTGCGGCCTTTGCGGCATTTTCATCTGTATAAAAACGTGGCAGGCGGTATCCGGGGTCTGTATAGAAATATCCATTTGTTTCAAAATCAGTATCTATCGGAGCTCCGTATTTTTCTTCCAGTTCTTCTATGTCGCGGAAGAAAGATGTACGGCTTGTTTTGATATCATATTTTTCATTCATTTCAGAAATCATCTGGTTCCACTTCAATTTACGTCCAGATGCGATTATCTCATCAATTGCCTGATATCTTTTTGCTTTTTCAGTGAAATCTA
>JAEELR010000179.1 GCA_016282835.1 Treponema sp.
AACTCACTTGAAATAATTTCTGCCTGCGGTAACTGATATGTGATTCTGTCAGAAAGCTTTCTGTAATCGCGGGGAATCTGTTCTTCTATATTCGATAAAAATTTTTCTTTGTACAGCGGGAGATACTGTTTGTTTTGCAAAATCGATTTTAGTGCCAGGTAAGAAATTACTACTTCCTGATTCGCAAAAGAAAGTTCCTTGTACTCCTTATCATAAACATAAGACCTCGTAGAATAGCTGTAGGAAATCGGTACAGAAAGCCTGTCCCTCATGTATTCAATATCGCGCTTAACCTGTCTTTCGCTGATTTCAAATTTCTTTACAATCTGTGCAATTGTAACTCCACGCTCATTTTCCTGAATTCTTTTATCAATATAAAAAATACGCTCTAACTGACTCATAACATAATCTTACAGAAAATAATTTTTCTCGTCAGTAAAAAACAAAATTCTGTACGCTACCAAATTTTTGAATCATTTGCTAAACTAAAGTTAATATGAAGACTATAATTTCAATTCAAGTACTTCCTGAAGAAGAAAAAAATCTTAGAAAGATTACAGATAAAATTTTAATTGAACTCAAGAAAAATAAAATAGACTGCACGAAAGAAAGCATAAAATATGTTGTTGAAAAAAAATCTATAGACGCAAGAAGAAAACAGATTAAACTGAATCTAAAACTCAGAGTATACATTGATGAAGAAATTGAAGACACAACAAAGCTTCCTGAATGGAAAAAAACAACAGGAGAAAAAAGTGTCATTGTAGTTGGTTCAGGACCAGCAGGACTTTTTGCTTCACTAAAGCTTTTAGAATACGGAATAAAACCTGTCATCATAGAACGGGGAAGTGATACATCAACACGAAGAAAAGACATTGCACTAATAAGCACACAGCAGACTGTAAACGAAAATTCAAACTACTGCTTTGGTGAAGGCGGGGCAGGAACTTTCAGCGACGGAAAACTTTACACCAGAAGCAACAAACGCGGAGACATAAATATGTCACTGAAAATTCTGAACTACTTTGGAGCAGATTCTAAAATCCTTACAGATTCACATCCGCACATTGGAACCGATAAGCTTCCGCAGATAATCAATAACATTACAAAATTCATTGTTTCTATGGGCGGAGAAATTTTATACAACACACAGTGCACGGATCTTTATTTTGAAAAAGAACTGAAGGGAATAGAAGCAACAAATACAAAAACAAATGAAAAGCAGATTATAAAGGCAGATGCAGTTTTACTTGCAACAGGACATTCTGCAAAAGACATTTATGAAATGATTGCAAAAAAAAGTCCTGAAAGTCTTGAAGCAAAAACTTTTGCCGTTGGAGTAAGAACCGAACACCCAAGAGAATTAATTGACTCGATTCAGTTTCACGGGCAAAAAGAAAATTTAGGCTCAGCAGAATACAGGCTTACAAGTCAGCAGAACGGAAGAGGTGTCTACAGCTTCTGTATGTGCCCGGGAGGCTTTGTGGTTCCAAGTTCAACGGGACCGGAAGAAATTGTTGTAAACGGAATGAGCTGCGCAAAAAGAAACAGCTTATGGAGCAATGCAGCAATTGTTGTAGAAACCAGAAGCGAAGACATTCCGCAGGAGTTTGTTGAAAAAGCAAAAGAGAATAACTGTGAAAGTTTAAAGGGCTTATACTGGAGAACATATCTTGAAAATCTGGCATATCAGAACGGTGAACAGCAAAAAGCTCCTGCCCAGAGATTAACTGATTTTCTCAGCGCAAAAGATTCTGCATCACTTCCAAAATCAAGCTTTGCACCAGGACTAGTTTCTTCGAGATTAGACTTATGGCTCCCGAAACAAATCTGCACGAGACTAAAAAGCGCATACAGATATTTTGACACTTTAATGAAAGGCTATATTACAGATGAAGCTACTTTAATTGCCATAGAAACAAGAACAAGTACACCGGTAAGAATTCTACGCGACAAGGAAAGCGGTGAATGTGCTGGAATAAAAAATTTGTTCCCGGCAGGAGAAGGAGCCGGCTATGCCGGAGGGATTATTTCTTCTGCAATGGACGGTGAAAACCAGGCACTAAAGATTGCAAAAAAACTAAATGGCTGAAACTAAAACTAAAAGAATTCCTTCTTCACACGAAATAATTACTTCTTCATTTTTAAACTCATTGCTGATTCCTAAAGGAAAATCGTTTGTAAGAAGGGCTTTATTTAATTCATATTTTGCGCCTTTAATGCTGACCCCCTTACAGCAATTTGTGTAAGACAAAACTGAAAGTGCATATTTTTTATTTTCATTTTCTTCAGGCAGTGCAATAATTTTTTCTTTTGATGAATCTACAAAATACACTTCGCAAGACTCACTTACAATTCTAACACTCCCGCCCTGTGATAAAATACAGGCACAGCATTGTAAATTTGAAAGCGTGTGGTCCAGTCTGTTTCCAAGCGCACAATACAAAACAAAATCTTTATACCCTTCATTAAGCGCATATTTAATTGCATACAAAGTATCTGTCTCGTCTTTTTCACGGGGAAGAATTATTTTATTTACAGCAAAAGGAATTTGTATGGAAACAGAATCACAGTCGCCAACGAATAAATCTGGTACAACATTTTCTTTCAGGGCATACTCCAGGCCTTTATCGCAGGCAATAATAAATGAAGCAGAAGCAATATTTTCAAGAGATGAATACTGGCCGCCGGAAATGATTGCACAAGTTTTTTCCATAAACTACAGACTCGAAATTAAATCAGCTTATATTTTTGAATTACAGATAAAACTTCTTTTTCATCAAAATTAAATTCGTATCTTTCAAACGGAACAAATTTTATTTTAGCCTTGTCATCTGCTTTTTCTAAAACCGGCACAAAATCTTTAGCACCATTTACATATATAAACCAGAGCTTTAGGTATATAAAATTATCGCCGTTTATATAAATTTCACGGGTCAATAAAGGACTTGTAAAACCATCGAAGGAGATAAAATTTTTTTCATCGCCGCATTTTGTGTTCAATTCTTTCAATGAAATAAAAAGCTTATATGCCTTTACGATTGAAATTTCATCTTCTTCAATTTCTTTAGAAACTGGATTTTTATAAAAGTTAAACTTTTTTACAACTTCATCTTCGAATGCTTTTTGATGCGAATTTATTTTTTCCTGTAAAAGCTGCGACTCATTTTTTTCACGGACAATCTGTTTGTTTTCAGCAGAATTAAAACGCTTTATTTTATTTTCGAAATCAGTAAAAAAATCAGTTTTCATTATAAGCCCTCTCTAAAGGTAATTTTCCCTGCACTTCAAATTCTCCGTTTAATGCACCGAACAATGCTTTAAAAGAATAATCAGAGTAACTGTAGCCGCATAAAATTGTATCAGCAAAATCGCAGTCAGATAAAACGAATACCGGAGACATCAATGAAAAGATTATAACTTTCTTGTCCATATTTCTTAGTCTTCGTGCAATCTGCAGAGAATGTTTGTCCCACACAGTTATTATAATTGTATCATAAGACCAGGCAGTTGAAACTAAAGAAGATGCATTCCAGACGTCAAAATTACTTTCATCACTTTTCAATTCGTAACTGAAATAATAATTTTTTGCCTTTGAGTAACGCAATTTTCCTTCTTCAAAAAACTTTATGAAAGGAGATACCAGCAAAACTTTTTCTTCATCCTTTGGTTTATACGGGAACACCTCCCCTTGTTTATACATGGTAATTGAACGGCATGCCTGCTCCTGGAAAAACTTTTCACCTTCTTTGTCGGGAATAAAATTACTGATGGTGTTTTCATCCGGGTACAGGGTTGCTGCATTGTCGCTTTTAAAATAATTTAACTTTGCAAGAAGAACCCTTTGTGCTGAATCTTTTACAATCGCCTTAAATGCAGAATCTTTTTTCATTTTATCAAGATTATATTTCCAGGCAGCTTCATTTAAATTTACTGTTGTTGAAGACATAACAATATTATTGCCCGCTTCTATAGCCATTGAAATTGCCGTATGAAAATTTCCTGCAAAAGAAATTGCTCCGTTCATCATCATATCATCTGTAATAATTAAACCGTTGAAACCTAACTTATTTCTTAAAATGTCAATCAACATATAGCGCGAAAGACTTGCAGGAGTTCCATCTTTTTCAATTTCCGGGAACGAAAGGTGTCCGCTCATAATTGCAGGGATATCGGCTTTAATTAAATACTTAAATGGCACAAGCTCTCTGTTTTCAAAGGTTGAGCGAGAAATAGAAATAGAAGGCAATCTTCCGTGGCTGTCTAAGCTTGTGTCTCCATGCCCCGGATAATGCTTGGCAGTAGGAATAACTCCGGCAGCAATTGAACCGGCAGCAAAAGCTTCTCCTAAGATTCCCGCGGTTTTTGCATCATAACCAAAGGAACGTGTCCCGATTATTGTTGAATCATAATTAGTAAATAAATCAACTGTGGGAGCAAAGTTCATGTTTATTCCCAAAGCTTTTATTTCTTTATTGATGTAATAGCCGGAATAATAAGCATCTATTGGATAACCTGAAGCACCGATTGCCATGTTACCCGGAGTTTCAGAAGTAGTTCCCTTTACATGACGAATCCAGCCGCCTTCCTGGTCTGTTGCAACGAACAAAGGAATTTTTAACGGACGGGTTTGTGCTTCTTCCTGTAAAAATTTTATGGACTTCGCAACTTTTTTTATATCATCAGTGTTCCAGCCAAAAACTTTTACGCTTCCCAAGCCTCTCTGTAAAACCCAGGAATTTAATAAATCGCTTGGCTCCTGCCCTGCCCACCCAAACATTAAAATCTGGGAAAGCAGTTCTTCATCGCTCATTTTATTTACAAGAAGTGAACTTAAAGAAGTGTTTTCAATATTACTCCAAAAGTTTATTTCTTCATTTGATTTTTTTGATAAAACACCCTCAGCATTTTCTCCGGAAAGAAAAGTAAAAAATGAAAAAATAAAATATATAAAAACAATTCTTTTCTTCATATAGATACTAGAAAGCTGAATTAAATCCAAATGTATAGAACAGCTGCCCGTGATCCGTAAATTCATCAAACAAAAGTCCAAGAGTAAACTTTAATGCGAACATACTGTTTCCTGCTAATGCACCACTGTTGTATGAAGATTTTAAACAAAGCTCAAGTGCTATTTCTTTATAAGAAGTTGTAGGTCCAATACTTCTTTGATTAAAGATGTTATCACAAGTTTCGATTAAAGTATTTGTGTTCTCTAAATAATATTCTCTTCCAAAAGCGAAAAATGAACTAAACTCAATCTTATTAAAATATAAAGGAATATAATGTGCACCATTTTGAATTTCATTTGCATACCAGAGGATATTAAAACTTCCATTATATAAAGTCTGCTTATTTGGCTGTAAATTAAAAGTAAAATATGCAGGGAAGCCTTTAACCTTACCGATTTGATTTGGAAGCGGTAAAAGCTTTGGAATATATACAACCATATATGGATAAAGATTAAATTCATATTCAGAACGATCTGCAGCAGAAGTTAAATAATTAAATGCTTCAACAAATTCAAGACCAAAAACGAAGCCTGCTTTTTCATAAACGCTTGAACCAGTTCTTGTTAACATCTGGAGTTCAACATCAAAAATATTCTGCAGGTTATAATTCAATGAATCATTCTGTAAATCATTAAAAATAAATATGTTTGTATCAATTAAACCTAAATAGAAATATTCATTAAGCGGAATATCAGATGAAACTGAAACAACATTATTAAACTCGCTAAAAGAAAAAGTTTCATTAAAAATAACATTAGCTTTTATGTCGTATGCAAATAATGATGTATCAGCTAAACCTGAAGCAATTTCTACACCAAAACCTGTATGAACATCCGGGACTTCTGTATCTTCTAATACTGAAGCCAGATTTTCTGTTATTAAACAATCTAAATAATTTGTTCCTGCAGAAATAAGAAGTTCAAAGCTGTCCCATGGATTAGTAAAAAGCAAAGTTCCACCAGCCCATAGATTTTGATAAGGTTCGGCAGCAGCATTCTGACTTGGTGTATCATTTAAGAAATCTATAACCGAAGAAAAAGGAATAAAGCCTGGTCTTGGTCCAAATAAAGAATTATAGTCAGTTTCGTTATATTGCTTTGCAGCTTCAGTAATTTCAAACGGAGGATTTTCTACTGAAACAAGATTTTGATCTTCACCCTTTTCTTTTTCAGCAATTAAATCATTTTTACCTTTTACAAAACTAACTGTAACTTTTTGCGAAACTTCATCTGTGTTAAAAGAAGGAAAATTTGAATCTCTTAAAAAGAGTTTTTCATGATCATAAAAGTGTCCGGCATAAGCAATTATATTTCCGAATGTTACAGGCTCATAAACACCACCACTTAAATCCTGTGAATCAAAGTAACATGAAGCTTTATTTTCATTTATCTCTATTTTTCCATAACGAGGGAAAGTTTCTTTTGTTGCCCAGGTAAAGGAATATTCTTTTTTTCCATTGTTAGAATATACTGGAGAAAGATAGCGGATTCTTTCATTGCCTTCACCAATAATATATTCATTATAAGAATCAGAAGACACAATATTATTATATTCAAAGATTCTCCACTTTAACTTTTCAACATGAATTAAAGAAAGCTCTCCGTTTTTTCCTCCGCAAAGAGAAAAAATATTTTCAGAAGAATTAAAATGAATTTCATTTACAAGAGTCAATTCACTAGAAAAATTAAATTCATAAACACGAAGGTTATAATTCTGTGCAAAAGTTTCATATGTAACTAAGTAATATTTTCCGTCTTTATATGTAACTGCAGCATCTGCAACGGACTTTATTTTAAAATCGTATCGCTGATTTGTTTCAGTATCATAAACAAACACAGAGCTTTTTACATTTATATCATTTAAGGCATAATGTGTTACCGCTAAAAATTTTCCGTCCTGAGAAAAACTTAAATTGCGGACATTTTTTACATGAAGCAGTTTTTTAGGAATAGAAATTCTTGCAGCTTTCGTTGAACCTCCATCCGTATTCTGTGAATCAGCATTCTGTGAATCAAGATTCATCGAAACAGAACTGAAATAAATATTTCTTGAATAGTTTTCATACCAAGCAAAACCTTTCTCGCAGGAAGTTAAATTAGAATATAAATGTCCTTCTGAGTTTTTAGCTGAAGGAGTAGTTTTTTTAGCTGAAGAATTAGCTTTCAAACTGACTCCGGATTTTAAGGGATTTGATACATCAAAAAAATCGTAAACGCCCTTTACTTTTAACGGATTAGCGTCAATTTTTGGCACCTTAAATTTATATACAAATTCGCTCCAAACTTTATCAAGTGCTCTTCCGTATGCCTTTTTAAAAGCAAGCTTCCAGGTTAAGCCACCAAAATTTGCAGCCTTGTACCAGAGATGAGCATATCTTTCCATTCCGTAAGTATCAATTAAATACTGTGCAAAAAGACCGCCGAATCCATAAGAAGCTGAACCACTTGGATATGTATCGCGGCTTCCAGCAGCATCTTCTGAATCAGGGAAAGTTCTGGACAGTCTTGCCTGGCGTGCCATGTGTAAATAGTAAGGGTCATTTATACGGCCTTCACCATCTGCACTCTCTATGGCAACGGCAGCCCCTTCTTTCATCATTTGAGGCATTGCTACATAATCGCCCCAGTTAAAGGCAGGACCAAAAACTTTCTGCATTGCTTTAACAAAGTTTGAGTTTATGTTTAAGGAAATAGCATGTCCCAGTTCGTGTTTGAAAATTGAAAGCAGGTTATCGGAAAATACAACTAAATCTTCATCAGGAGCAGTACAGTATAAAACGATATGGTTGAACGAAGTGTTTGTATAGTAAGCATTAAAGGAATCTCTTGATGAAACTAGAGTTACTGGAAAATGCATATAAGGTTCATAACCAAACTGTTTACACAGGTCTTCGCAAATTGCGTCTGCATTTTCATAAAGCTCAATGGCAGCTTCCCTACACTCTTCGCCGTAAATAATTTCAAAATATTTAGTCTTAAGCGATTTTAAATTCTTTGAATCCTTCATTGCTCCAGAATAAGAAAACAATGAAACCGAAATAAACATTGAAATGAAAATTGAAATAATCTTTTTACACATAAGCGGAATTATAGCAAAAAAAAGAGTACAGTTAAATACTAAAGACTCAACTGTACTCATATATAATAATCAGTCCCCGAGCTTTGCTTCTAAAGGACTGCTGGGCAAAAAAAATGCGGCTCACTAAGAACCGCACTATTTGCAAGGCGTCTATCGGAATCGAACCGATGCATAGTGGTTTTGCAGACCAGTCCCTTACCACTTGGGTAAGACGCCATAAAAGTAAATGTATTATACATAATATAAAGTTATGTGTCTATATACAAATTAATTAATTGATAAAGATTTTTAATTTATCCGCAAAGACCTTAAGTATTGCTTTGTTTCGTCAGAGACCCTGAAACTTTCTATTGCCTTCTGTATGGTTTTGTTTAACACTACAGTTTCAAGTTTTTTTTCTTCTATATATTTGAGAGCTTCCTTTTCCTGTTTTGCTATGGCTGTTGCAAAGTACCAGGCCTGTGCCATCTGTATATAGTATTCATTTGATTTTATATTTGAGACTAAAGCTAAATATTCTGTTTTAAAAGCTTCGTCTAAAAAATATGACATTAACTGAAGAATTGAAAATCTTACCGTATAAGTATGCGGACTTTTGCTCCATTTTTTTATGTAAGGTAAAAGCTGTTCTTTTTCTTTTTTAAACGCTTTCACTTTAAATGAATCGCAGACAGCCCAGTTATTTACATAAGGAAGAAAGGCTTCTGCAAGAGTTATTGCTTTACTGAAATCTTTTTCTTCACCAATTAAAAATGCGTGTAAAAGATTTTCTTCCTGATACTTGTGCGGCAAATCATGTAAAAAAGCTGCGGCAGTTTCCGTAGACTTTATTTTTTTTGCATACGCCCTGATTAAAGGAAGACGCACTCCAATAACTTCTTCTTTAAGGTTCGGAATTAATTTTGCGTGAAAAGTTTTGTACTTCTTGTCCTGCATGCTTTGTAAATCACGGAGAATGTTTTCGTTCATAGGTTTAAAATAACACAATCAGCACCGGTTGTCTAACAAATTTAAAGGCCGTAACTACCCTGTATCAGTATAAATAATCATAGTGAAACACGTGGTGGAGGGTGTTACCCCGATGAACTCAACCACCACATCGCTTGTGATTTCTCGAGTAACGCAAAAATGTTGTAGCGCGAAGAAAAGCAGAAGGCACTTGAACACTTTGAGCGGTGCGAACGAGCATAGCGAGTGAGTCAGATACCTATTCCGCTCAACCGTGTGAAAGCGCCTGTCTTTTCTGGGAGCGGAAACATTTTTGCCGATTAAGTAGTAATTGAAATTTTTGTTTAAAAGATTAGTATAAGACATTATGTTTAAACCACAACTTATAAATTCATTGAAATCATATTCTGTAAAAAAATTCTTTTCTGATCTTACAGCAGGAATTATTGTAGGACTTGTTGCGCTTCCTATGGCAATTGCGTTTGCTATAGCGAGTGGCGTTTCTCCTGAAGCCGGACTTTTTACAGCGATTGTTGCAGGCTTTTTAATCAGTGCTTTGGGCGGCTCAACAGTGCAGATTGGCGGCCCTACCGGAGCGTTTGCAGTTATCGTTTACGGCATTGTGTCTCAGTACGGACTTTCGGGACTTGCAACAGCAACTATTATGGCTGGCGTGCTCCTTATACTACTGGGCGTTTTCAAAATGGGCGGCCTTGTAAAATTCATTCCATACACAATTATTACAGGTTTTACTGCAGGAATTGCCCTGACTATTTTTGCGGGACAGATTGGTGACTTTCTGGGTTTATCAATTACACACTTTCCTGAAGGCTTTACAAAAATGCCTGGAGATTTCCTTGGCAAGATAAAAACTTATGCACTTAACATTACAAGCGTGAACTGGTACTCGTTTGGACTTGCTGCAGTAAGTTTAGTCTTTCTTTTTGTATGGCCAAAGATAAACAAAAAAATTCCAGCTTCCCTCATAGTGATTATTGTGGCAACGATTGCAAGCACTTTAATTGAAAAATACAGCGGACTAAAAACAGACACTATTGGAACCCGCTACGGTTCTATTCCTTCAAGTTTACCGCTTCCTAAACTTCCGGACTTCAGGCTTTCTACAATTAAAACGCTTTTCCCTACTTCAATTTCAATTGCTGTTCTTGCGGCTGTAGAATCGCTTTTAAGTGCGGTTGTTGCAGATTCAATGACCGGTGAAAAACACGATTCAAATACAGAGCTTATTGCACAGGGAATTGCAAATATTGCAGCCCCTTTATTTGGCGGTATCCCTGCAACTGGTGCAATTGCCCGCACTGCTACAAACATTAAAAACGGCGGAAAAACTCCTGTAGCTGGTATTATTCATGCGCTTACACTTCTGCTGGTTTTACTCTTCCTCGGTAAATTTGCTCTTTACATTCCAATGGCTGTTCTTGCTGCAATTTTAATAAACATCTCATGGAACATGGCAGGCTTCAGTGCAATAAAAGCTTTGTGCAAGGGACAAAAATCTGATATCTGTGTTCTGGCTGTTACATTTATTATTACTGTCTTCGTAGATTTAACGGTTGCAATTTGTGTAGGTCTTGGACTTTCGGCTTTCTTCTTTATTAAAAAGATGATTGACCTTAGTGAAGTGCAGTCGAAGAGAGAAACTTTAACTGGTGGAATTTCTAACACAAAAAATACACAGGATTTCCCTGAAGAAAAAATTGAGCTTCCTGAAGGGGTTGTTGTATACGAAATTGACGGCCCGTTATTTTTTGGTACTGTCAGGAAATTTGAAATTGCAATTGAAAAGGCAAATGTAAATTATAAAGTGCTTATTCTTAGAATGAGAAACACAATTTATCTGGATGCAGGCGGATTAAGGGCTTTAGAGCAGGCAAAGAATGCTTGTGACAGAAAAGGAATTCAAATTGTTATAAGCGGAATTCATACACAGCCATACATGCTTCTTGAAAAGTCAGGTCTTGCTGATAAGCTTTTGCGTGAAAATATCTGTGAAAACATTGATAAGGCTTTGGAGCGTTCTAAGGAAATTCTTTCTAAATAGCTCTATGTATACAGACCCTGAAACGAGCGATGTACTGAGCTTGTCGAAGTATTCAGGGTGACAGAATTCCTTGTCATCTTGAGCTTGTTTTAATTCTTCTTCCAGCTGTCTATGAATTCAAGCATAAACTGCTGGATGTCATTAAAATACTTTTTCTGGAACTCGCAGGCAGGTTTTCCAATATATCTGAAATGCCAGCATTCCCAGCGATACCCAGTAACATCTTCGTATTGCTTGGGAAAGCTTAAGCTCCAGCCGTAACTGGCAGCATTTTTATAAACCCACTGTCCCATTTTTGTTTCTGCAAAATCATCACTTATAGAACCAAAGTCTACGGCACAGCCTAACTGATGCTGGCTTGTACCGGGTCTTGCACTTTCTCTTTCTGCTTCTTCCAGGCCGTCAACAGAAACCCAGTAATTAAATACCCGCTCCTGATAGGCATAGCTTCTGTATGCTGAGCTTACTAAAAGTGTAATGCCGTCGTTTAAAGCTGCCTGACTTAAGGTAACTAAAGCGTCGTAAGCGTCGGCCCTGATTTGCATTCCATTTTTATTTACCAGAAAATAATTGTTCGATTTCAAATCAACCAAATCTTTTGGCGCGTATGAACTTCCTGCGTTATGCTTTTTGTCAATTAAGTAATATAAAGACAAATCGTTTTGAGTGTATTTTTTTTCTTCGTCTAAAACAGTTTTTAAGTCAGCTAAGAAATTCTGTATCTCACTTATGTTAGAAGCTTTTGTAAGTGCGAAATCATTTTTGAATCTCTCTGACATTGAATCGTAAACAGAATAAAATTTCTGAACGTCAGCAGGAACTTCTTCTGCAACGATTTTATTTGAATTCTCGGTTTCAGTCTTATTTTTTTTAGCATCCTTCGCATTGGCTTTTGTACAGGCGAATAAAAACAAGACGCAAAATGCCAGTACAAAAAGCCTGGTGGAATTAGATTGCATCGGAAACCTCTGTAACTGAGTGAATTACATTAAAGGTATCCATAAAGCCTGTTCTGTCTAATGCTTCACGCGCAACATCGGAAGGATTCATCAAGAACAACTTTGTATTATATTTTTCGCCGTCATTGTGAGCTGCAAAAATTACACTAATTCCCGAAGAATCCAGTGAAGTAATCTGGCTTAAATCAAACACAACATTTGTATCTATAATGCTTGAATAAACTTTATTCTGTAATTCTGTAATAGTAAAAGAATCCATTGCTCCACTAAGTTCCAGAAGCATATAATTTGCACCAATTTTTTCCTGAACTGTCAGCTGATCCATTATTACTCACCTCCCTCTACAACTGCATTTTCTGCCTTATATTTTAACAAAAGCAAAGTAACATCGTTTTCAATAACCTTTGAAGCAAATTTTGTAAGTCCTTCATACATAAAGCGTGCCATTCTGTTTGCAGGATAGAAAAGGTTATCAACTATTGTAGACTGAATTCGTGACTTACCGAATTTTTCACCTCTTAAAGAACGGGTTTCAATAAGACCGTCGGTGCAGGCAAAGACAATATCACCTTCACTTAAAGTAACTTTCTTAACTTTTATAAGCGGAGTTAAATCTCTGACAAAGCCTAAAACTCTTCCTTCACCCTGAATCTCAATTACGTTATTATAAGCTCTTGTATACAAGAATAAAACCGGAGTTCCACAGTTGATGTAGTATAAAGTGTTTGTCTTAAAATCAATCAAGCCAAATACGCCTGAGAAATAAGTTCCCTTAGGCAAGCTTTCGCGGATGAAGAGGTTAACCTTCTGAACAAGCAGTTTAAAGTCTTTTGTTTCAGCAAGGAACGTACGGATAATAGACTTCAAGATCACCATGTTCATGGAAGCCGCAATACCCTTACCGCTTAACGCACCGATTACAAAAATATGTCTTGTATCTGACAGACGGATTAAGTCGACAAACTCACCACCAATGTTATGAGCAGGAATCATGGAATAAGCTGCATCAACTTTTGGATTTTTTATCTGGTCCATGTTTTCCTGAATTGATGTAATGATCTGACCAGACATTTTAATTTCTCGGTTTACAGTACCTACAATAGATTCATTCATGATGTTCTTTACATAATAAGCAAGTACGAACAGGTGTGAATAAACTCTCTTGAAAGTATTGTAATCGTATTCAGAATATGTATTGCCGGTAACTTTTTTTCCTAAACAGATAATACCTACAATGTTACGGCCTTCATTCAAGATGATAAAAGCTTCAGAGTTTGTAACATTCATGAATTCTATGATTGGTGTTCTTACCTGAACCATAGAACTGTTTCGCATTACATTTTCACGCATTACAACCAGCTGCTTCATATTCAATAAAACATCAAAGGCAGCAGCAGGCTTTACATAGTTTTCTTTTTCGGCTTCTTCTGATGAATAAACGCAAGGCAAGGTTCCGGTTCCGTCATCAACTAAAATTTTCATTGAAGAGGTACCGACATAGTTGCTGAAGATTTCAAAAGCTTTTTTCGTAACGTCTGTTGCTTCACCAATAAAGTCTATGTTTGATAATTCATTTTCAAAGCGGTCTGCATAGCGGTTATCGCGCAGGAAGTTTGTCTTTTTTAGTAACGAAGAAACAATGTGAACAATTGCAGAAATAACAACAACAGAAGCAGAATAAATTGCTACAGCCTCAAAATAATTTCTCTTAAACTTTGGAAGCACTAAAACAAAAATAAATCCTATAAGTACAGATGGAATTATGTAATGTAAAAAGACTCTAACGACAGAAGATAAAAATCTTTTTTTGCCCCACAATTCATCTTCTTTACAGGCATAAATAAAACATAAAAGTTCAGGCACAAAAATAAATGGCAGCATGATAATCATAATTGGCTGTGTCTTTCTGGTGAAAATAATAAATGCATAGAAAATCCATGAAAGAATTACACCACAGATATTTAATTCAATAGCCTGCTTTGTAAGTTTATTACCGCAGTTTTCTGCTTTAACCTGAGCCATCAAACAGGTAAACACAGGAACGATTAAGGCAAAGATAAACACATGGAAATCAATCCAGGTAACATAGAAGAAGTTCTTGAACAAGCCATTCATTGCGGCTGCAGAAAAAAGCTTTATACTGTTCTGAGTTACACTAATTTCGTACAAAGGATCTTTTGATAAGAACATATTAAAGAATGAAACGCCGTATAAAATCCACTGCATTACATTTACAATTTTCTTTTTGCTTTTATCTGTATACGAAATCATGTATACACAGCAGCTTACAGAAAAACAGCCGAATAAAAAGAATGCTGATTTACAGAGTATAAGATTAAAATTAGCAGATCCAACTTTAATAAAAATAAGGATTGCAGCCATCAGTAAAAAAATCAAAGACAAAAACAAAGATAAATTTTCAAGCGTAGAAACATTTTCTCTTCCTTTCATCTTTTTACCGAGTGTAAAGGAGTAGCTTAAAAATATACCAAACAAACACAAATTAAGAATTAAATATACCATTTTTTACCCCTCTACTTTTGCAACCATCATTGTAAGGTCGTCACGCAATTTTTTTCCGCCGTTATATGTAGTAACAAGATTTACAACATCATCAATAAATTCTTTAGGATCTTTAGCCGCACTCTTCTTGATTGTATCCTGATAAAGTTTTGTTGTACCAAGTTCTACGCCCTCATCATTCATTACTTCACTGACACCGTCCGAAGCCATTAAAATAACATCACCTCTGAAAAGGGTCTGTTCTGTTACGGTTATGTCATCAAGAGCAATAATACCAACAAGAGAACAATTCGATGTAAGCGGTTTGATTTTATATCCGGAAGGAGACTGTGTAATAATCAGCGGATCCGACATAGAAGCGTTTACATAGCGAATCGTCATTTTTTCTGTATCAACAATACCAATGAATACTACAGTATATTTATCCTGAAGTTTCATTCCCTTAATAGCTTTATCTACCGCTTTAATCATTGTAGGTAAATCATCTTTATCTTCAATGATTTTTACCGTGTTCATTACCAAGCCCATGACTAAGGCTGCTGCAAGACCTTTACCGGATACGTCACCAAGCATGAGCAGTGTTTTTGTAGGAGAGATTGGAAGAACTGTGTAATAGTCTCCCGATACGTTTACTAACGGTCTGAAATATGCTGCAACTTTCAAGTGTTCAATCTTTGGCATTTCAGGCGGCAGGAAGGATTTTTGTGTATCAGCAAGGCGCTGCCATTCATTTGACAGGGAAGCAATCTCAGACATATCAGAAATAGTCTTTGTTCTGCTGATAAATTTTACATATTCACTGTAAAGGATTGGGAACAGCATAGGATCAAAAAGTCTTGTGTAGCGGCACAAAACATACAGGTGGAAATCAGAGTTAACTAAGAAGAAACCTCTTGCTTTTTTTATCTTTGAAGTAACACCTAAATTTTCTCCCATGAAGTAAAAGCCGTCTTTCCAGGATTTATTGAAATTCATTTCAAGTTTAGACATAACCTCAGTTGAACTACTGCTGCGGTTAGGGCTGTTATACAATACATAATTATTATCACGGTTTATGTACAAAACAGAACAGTCTGCATTAATTTCAAGAACATTGGCAATCAATTCGTAGAAATCATCAAGAGAATAACAATAACGAAGACCTTCTGTAAATTCAGAAAGCAATTTAGATTCTCCGCTATACAATGTTTTCTTATTAATTTTTTCAGTGATAAAACTAATAACCTTTGTTGAAATCATAGTTAAAACACAAAAAATAATTCCGGCCATAGTCCATGCGAAAAACTTCAAAAGACCATTAATCTTTGAATTAACAGGAATTAATGTCAGTGTAAGAAAAACTATAAAAACAAGTAAAACAATATTTACTAATACAAGCGCTAACCATTTTCGTTTCTTATACATATGCTACCTCGTGATACAATCTAAAGTACATTATATCATAGTATCGGTATATTTTAAATTTTTTTTTAAAACTAAGAACGGGTGCGATTTTGCGTAATAAACTTAACAATAAAAACAAAATATCCGATAATTAAAGAGTAACTCTAAAAGCTGGGGGAATATAACCTTGAAAAAAAATATTACAACTCTACTGATTTTAACTTTATTAGTAACAAAACTTTTTGCGGCAATGCCATTTTTCTCAGGCTATGCAGGGTTACTCACAAATCTTTCGCTGGATGAAAACGGAGAAGATTTTAATCCAATCGTTACGACAGAAACCTTCTTTAACGGACAGCTGGATTTTTCAGGAGTTTTTATTCTCAGGGGAGAATTCTTTTTACAGACAACTGATATAACAAATCAGAATTTATTTGATGATGCTTTTACAGAAAATGCATTCTTTAAGATAGAAGAATTATCCGGAACATTCTTTATAAAGCAGGCTCATTCTACATCATACATAAATTTATTCTTAGGCGACTTTGAACCGATTGGAAGTGATATTTTCCTAAGGCGACAGTTTGGTATTCAGCCAATATCTTCTCCGCTCACAGAAAGCTGGCACAGTTTAAGCGGTGCATCTGTCTATCCGTTTTACGGAGCAGGACTTTCCTACACCCTGCACTTTGAAAAACCATACGCCCTGAACTTTGCCCTTTACGATAACATGCAGAACGATGAAGAAGAAAATCTTTCAATTCACACACTGAACTTTGACTTGAGGTTTGCTACAGTACAGAAAAACTTTACCATAGATACCTGTGCAGGTTTAGCCTTCCCCCTTGAGTCGCAGGATGATACAGGAACTGATGTAGTTCTTCTTGTTAGACGAATGCAGGTTCATGCGGGAATAAATATGCTTTTAGGAAATAAGTCGCAGTTCTCTTTGTTTACTCAGGCAGGCTTTAATAAACTGACACTTTCACCTTCTGCTTCTGAAGATGATGATACCTTAAACAAACTCAGTTTCTCAGACCTGTATTTTTTAGTTGAACCACGATTTAACTTCAGGCAATTCAGTTTAAATTTCAGTATCTTTAATACACCAAGAGACAGTGCGGGCGATATGCTGTACTTAAAAAGAATGGTAAACGCTAATGATGATGTCTTGAACTTACTCGGAGCAAATATAACAATTTACACAGATCATCTATATCTTTCAAACATAAATGCAACTTTTGGAATTCACACAACTTTTGCCTATATCGATTCAGATCTTTCTCAGCTTGAATCAAATATAATGAGCTTTATGAACTGGAATTATAAATTGTGCATAACACCTTATACAGAAATTCCTTTGCTGGGCGGAACATTTAACGCTGCTTTTTCAATGAGCATATTTGACTTTATGACAAACTGGAAAAACGCAATGCTTCTTACTATAGGATTCAAAAACCAGTTCTAATGTAAACAGGCAAATTTCGAGTTAGTTAATATCTAATCAGCAAAAATGTTTTCGCTCCCAGAAAAGACAGACTCCCTCACACGGTTGAAGGGTATATGGTATTTGACTCACTCGCTTTGCTCGTTCGCCCCTTCAAAGTGTTCGGAAGTCTTCTGCTTTTCTTCGCGCTACAACATTTTTGAGTTATTAGTGAAATCAAACTCGAAGTTTTACTTTTTTACTTCTTCTCTTTCTGTGCCTTTTGAATGT
>JAEELR010000180.1 GCA_016282835.1 Treponema sp.
CCAATACTCAAAGTTCTGTCCGAGCGGAACATAATATTTTGTTTCTGATTTTATTCCCTTGTATGCTGATGTGATTGTGGTGTAAGCAGTACCATGACGACATTCAGATTTATACTGATCAAGAGGTTTTCCTACAGGCTGCCAGGAAGCAGACCAGAAGTCCCCATCTTCCATATCACGGAGGTAGAAATAGCGGCCCGGCTGATCCATTGGAATAGAATTAAAACGAAGACGCATAAAACGTCCCTGAGCACCAGACTTATAAAAGCCATAGCCTCCTGCATTGTTAGTAATTACTGCACCATAAACTGTTGAACCAAGATAATTACTCCAGCTTGTTGGAGTATCCGGACGGGTAATTACATATTCCGCCTTATCATCATCAAAATAACCGTATTTCATAGCGGGTTTAACCTCCTTAAAAATTACGAAAACGTTTTCTTTATATAAATCTAACGCAAGTTTAGCAACAAGTCCATAAAGGATTTCTTCTATTATTTACTCTTTTTCTATAATTTTTATATCTTTCTTTTTGATATTTGATTCTTCGAGTATTTCTTTAGCCCTTTCATAATCTGCTTCAAGTATATAAAGCTTTACGGCAACAACAGATTCCATAGTTCCGCTAATTCCTCCGTAAATATTATTCATATGCTCCCCTTCTACATAAGAAGGAATACCATCTGCATATAAAATACTTCGAATAATGGCTGTATCTCCAGGATTTCCCAAAGTCAAAAATAAAACTGATTTTTCACCGGCTTCAACACGTTCAAAAAACTTTTTATCAAAATTCTGCGAATTTGTTTCTGCAGTTTCTTTAACTTTGCCTCTGAAAAAGAAATGATAAGTTATAAAACCCAATATCCCAAGAATAATTAAATAGATTATTATTGTTCCGCCCATCTATATTCTCCTTTTTTAATTATATCCTGTTTATTTATTATACCCTATACAGAACACATTGCAAGGCCGGCAACAATATACTTGTAAACTCCCGGAATCTTTGCCTGTTTTTTTTTCCTTTGATATTCTTTAAATGTGTGATATTATTAATTTGGGTGGAATAAAAAACTTCTATAATAAAGTGAGTTTATGAGAAAAAAATCGGTTTCTCCGGAAACTATAAAAACTATATCTACCCTCTTCGTTGCAATAATCTTCATGCTTATTGTCCTGCCTCTTTCAAGTATTTATACCAACCATATGCTGAAAAATGCAGAAAATAAGTATTTTGATAACATGGAGACTATTCTTGATGGGTATTCATCTATCGTAACTCTTCAACTGCAGAACTACAAAAATTCACTTGATGCATTTTATGTTAAACACATTTTTGAAACTGAAGATGAGAATGAAATAACGAAATTTCTTGTTACTTATAAATATAAAATGAATAAAGAGTTTACATTCATTTATTTTCTTACACCTTCTGGCAAAGCCTATACAACAGAAGGTACTACAATTCAAATGAATAAAGAAAAACACACAGCTCTTATAGGGAAACCTGAATTATATATAAGTAATCTTGGAAAAGTACCGGGAACAGACAACTATACTTTCTGTATAGAGGAAACAATCAGGGCAAAAGATGGAAGAATAATAGGAGCACTAGGAGCTTCCATCAGTATTAATGACTTTATTAATGATAATATCAATATTAAGCTTGGTAATAAAGAATCTTTTATGATTATAGACCGTGACGGCTACTTTCTTATGCATCAAAGAAAGGAAATTATAGGAACAACATTCACACCTGACGACCCTGCTTACTCTAAATTGGCATCTACTAATCTTGCAAAATCAAGACCGGGAACTTTCACTACAAAAGCAGACAATGGAGATATTATATATATAATGACTCAGAAAATCCCAGAAACGGGATGGACCATTGGTTTAAAAATATCTCTGAGCGAAATAGAAGCCATTTATAAACCACAGAAAAAATCGAGTCTTCAGATAGTTTTTGTTTCAATTCTTGTAATAATCCTGCTTGTATTAGTGGAAGGCTGGATTGTAAGTTTAATACAAAAAAAACAGCTTATTGCTACAGTTTACGACCCTCTTACAAATTTGTGGACAAGACAGCGCTTTGAAATTGAAGCAGCTAAAATGATTCGTTTCAGTCCTCGATCAAAATTTATGCTTATAGAAGCTGATATCAGGGGATTTAAATTTCTGAATCAGAACTATGGTGAAGAAGCAGCAGATAAGGTTATTCTTTACTATTCCCAAATGCTAAATAAATGGATTTCTGAATTCAAATCTATAATTGGCCGTGGTTTTGCAGACCATTTTTACATTCTTATTAAAATCACATCTGTACACCGTGCAATGAATACCTTTAAGGAAAAAATGGATGAACTTGATGATTACCTTAAATCTTATGAGATTCCTTTCTTTCCAAAATTCGGTATTTCATTTCTTATGCCGGGAGAAGCTTCCCGCGGTATAACCATTCAGGGGCTTATTGGTCAGGCATCTTTTGCAAAAAGCACAATAAAAGATAATATGCTTACGCAATATTCTGTTTATAATTCGCGTCTTCTTGAAAAAATCAATGAAGAGCGCTTTATAGAAGAACACATGCAGCAGGCTTTGGATTCAAAAGAATTCTTTGTTATGTACCAGCCTAAAATCTCTCTTGCAGATGAAAAGATTGTCGGTGCAGAAGCACTTGTACGCTGGAACAGTCCAAAGCTTGGTCTTATGACACCGGATAAGTTCATTCCACTTTTTGAACGTAACGGCTTTATTACAAAGCTTGATTTCTTTGTTTATGAAGAAGTTTTCAAGTTCCTGCAGGCAAGACTTATAAAAGGCGAAACTGTCGTTCCTGTATCAGTTAACATGTCGCGAAATCATAATAAACCGGAAAAGTTTATGCATGATTTCCTTGAAATCTTTAATAAATATTCAATTCCACCGGAATTAGTTCAGGTAGAAATTCTTGAACGTTCTGTTATGGACAGTAATACTTTACAGGATATTACAAATAAACTTCACAAAGAAGGCTTTACAGTAGCCATGGATGATTTTGGAAGCGGAGAATCTTCTTTGAATATGCTTACAAAGATTCCTGTTGATGTATTAAAGTTTGACCGTGAATTCCTTAATTCTTCTACCAACAGCAACGGCGAAATCGATTCAAAATCTGCTAAGTTTATTCACATACTTATAGATCTGAGTAAAAATCTTGAAAAACAGACTGTATTTGAAGGTGTTGAAACTCAGGCTCAGAGAGACTTTTTGCGCTCAATTGAATGTGATCAGGCCCAGGGCTTCTTCTACTCAAAACCACTTTCCGAACAGGATTTTATACAGTTTATTAAGCTGCACATGTGAGAGGCCGCTGGCGGCCGTTGTTCAATAGCAAAGCGTTAAAAAAAACAGTCCATCGGGACTGTTTTTTAGCTTTACCACTTTAAAGCTCCGATAAGTGTTTATTTAACAGCTCAGTTGCCTGCTTAGGATTTGCTTTGCCATGACTCTGTTTCATTACCTGCCCCATCAGCCAGCCTACAACATTAGTCTTTCCGCCCTTGTAGTCTTCAATAGCCTTAGGGTTTGCGGCAATTACATCCTGAACAATCTTATCAATTTCGCCGGCGTCACTTACAACTTCCATGCCCTTTTCTTTTATGATTACTGAACGCATTTTATTTGTTTCCAGCATTTCGGCAAATACTTCCTTACCCTGCTTTGATGTGATTTTTCCGTCTTCGAGGGCGTCGGCAAGTTCTGAGATGTGAGCCGGTGTAAGGCTGATATCTGTAATGGCAATTTTCTTTTCGTTAAGAACTGCAAGGAGCTCTGCAAGAATAAGGTTTACTGCGCGTTTTGGATTCTTTGATTTAGTAGCTGCGTCTTCGAAGAAGAGAGCCAGGTCGCGGGTAGAAGTGATTGTTTCTACGTCGAAATCTGTCATGCCGTACTGAGCCTTGTAGCGCTGGCGCTTTGCTTCTGGAAGTTCGCCTACCTTTTCTTTTGCGTTTGCAATGAGCTCTTCACTTACTGTAAAA
>JAEELR010000181.1 GCA_016282835.1 Treponema sp.
CAGATTAAAACTTTTGATAAAGAAACGCAGACAAGTATTTCCTCCCTTCAATTCATACAGATTTATCCGATGAAAGAAGTTTTATGGGATGAAGAACTTTGCAGCAAATTAGAAACTGTTCTGGAAAAAGAAGACAGTGAAGGCGTTACCCAGAATTTTAATGAAATCAAAGCAAAAGAAATTGAATTGGGTGAATCACAGACTCTAAGCATAAACAATGCAAATGTAAGCGCTGACGTTCACTTATCATTTACCGATGAAGCAAAAAATAAACTAAAAGAATTTCTTGAAAAGCTGAGAACTCAAAGAGAAGCAGAGGGTGAAGAATTATTTTACGGAAGCATCTGGGATAAAACCTATACAATAAAAGATTATTTGACTCAAAGGCATTTTGTATTTTTCTTCGATTACGACAAGCTTGTAAATGCACAAAAGCTCCTGGAAAATGAATATGCAGTTTCCTACAGAACTGTCAGACAGTATTTCCCGGTCCTGCGTCCTTCAAAGGTTTTATTAAATTTTAACTCTCTAACAGAAACTCTCTGTAACAGAATTTATTTCCGCGTTCTTGAAACTGAAGGCGATTCAAAATTAAATGATGAAAACGGATATTTTTATATACAGTCACAGGCTTCCACAAGTTTCTTCGGAAATATCACTTACTTTAAGGAACAGCTCGAACAGTTTCAGAATGACGGATACAGAATCTATATTTATGCAGACAATGAAAATCAGGCACTGAGAATAAATGAATTAATAAAAGACTATACTGAACCGCAGGATAAAAAATTAATTCCAGTCACTTTAATCAGCGGCGCCATAAGTGAAGGCTTTTTAATCAGCTCGCAGAAAATTCTTGTCATTCAGGAAAATGAAATTTTTGGCAGAAAAAAGAATAACCCTAAATCAACAAGAAATGTAAAGTCTAAAGCAATCGACACCTTTGTGGATTTAAACCCCGGCGATTATGTTGTTCATATAAATTATGGAATCGGGCTTTTTAAGGGGATTGAACGCGTAAAAACAATGGGCATGGAAAGGGATTACATTAAGCTTGAATATGCCCAGGAAGAAACTGTTTTTGTTCCGATTGAACAGGTTAATATGGTTCAGCGCTACATTGGAAACGAAAACTCATCCCCGCGCCTGGACACAATTGGAAGCAAGAGCTGGTCTTCCAGAAAAGCAAAAGTTCAGCAGAAGGTCGAAGAGATTGCAGAAAAACTAATCGATTTATATTCAAAAAGAAAAGCAAGCCACGGATATCCGTTTCCAAAAGATTCTGAGTGGAATACAGCATTTGAAGCAGCTTTCCCTTACGAAGACACTCCGGACCAATTAACGGCCACAGAAGAAATTAAAACTGATATGGAAAAAAATGTGCCTATGGACCGATTGGTTTGTGGCGATGTAGGTTATGGAAAAACTGAACTTGCAATGCGTGCAGCCTTTAAAGCCGTTATGGGCGGAAAGCAGGTTGCATTTTTAGCGCCTACAACAATTCTTGCAGAACAGCATTATGAAAACTGCCTGGAACGCTTTAAGAATTTCCCGGTATCAATCGCACGTCTTTCCAGGTTTGTACCGAATTCGCAGCAGAAAAAAATCATTGAAAAACTCGAGAAAGGCGAAGTAGATATAATTATTGGAACACACAGAATCATTCAAAAAGATGTAATTTTCAAGGACTTAGGTTTACTGATAATCGATGAAGAGCAGCGGTTTGGCGTAAAAGATAAAGAGAAACTCAAATCCTTAAAATATAACATTGACTGTCTGGCATTAAGTGCAACACCAATCCCAAGAACTTTGCACATGAGCCTTTTAAAAATCCGTGATATGTCGCTTTTGACAACACCGCCCCAGAACAGGCAGCCCATAGAAACAGTAATTGATTCTTACAGTGATGAAAAAATTGTTACTGCCGTCAGAAATGAAATTGAACGCGGAGGACAGGTATTCTTTTTACATAACCGCGTTGAAACCCTTAATGAGACAAAACTAAAGCTTGAGAATTTAATGCCGGAACTTTTAATTGAAACTGCTCACGGCAAAATGTCGAGCGAAGAGCTTGATGAAATTTTCCACAGATTTAAAATGGGCGGCTTTCATATTCTTGTCGCTACAACAATTATTGAAAACGGAATCGATATCCCGAATGTTAACACAATAATTATTGACCGTGCAGACATGTACGGTGTAAGCCAGCTGTATCAGTTGAAGGGTAGAGTTGGACGCAGCGACAGAAAAGCGTATGCATATTTGCTTTATCCGCAGAATAAGGCTTTATCAGAAGTTGCCATGAAACGTTTGCAGGTTATTAGTGATTTTACGGAACTTGGTTCAGGTTTTAAAATTGCAATGAAGGATATGGAAATTCGTGGCGCGGGAAATTTGCTTGGTAAAGATCAAAGCGGTGAAGTTTATGCCGTTGGTTTTGAGATGTACATAAACCTGTTAAATGCTGCAATAGAAAGACTAACTAATGCAGGATGGAAACCGGAAGAAGAAGTCTTACTTGAACTTGAGTATACAGGCTTTATTCCGAATTCATATATTAATGATGCAGAAACTAAAATGGAGATGTACAAAAAAATTGCAGGCGTAACCGAAAAAGACCAGCTGGATTCTGTATGGGCTGAACTAAACGACCGCTTCGGGCCAGTTCCTGATGAAGTTGAAAGCTTACTGTCTCTCGCAAAAATTAAAATCCTGTGCAAAAAGCTTTCGATCCGTTCGCTAAGAGAAAAGCGAGGTCTTGTGCGTGTTGAATTTGGTGAAGTATATAAAATCAATATCGATAAAGTTTTGAATCTCATCAAATTAAATAACCGCATAAAACTGGATCCTGTAAATCCAAATCAGCTTTTGATGCAGACTCAATCGATAAACCTGACTGAAAAAAGTGAATTCATTTTACAGAAACTCGAGCAGCTTATATAGCTTTTTGAAATTGGTTTTTCCTTTAGTTTTATCTATTGCCTTAGTTTTTTTTATAAACTAAAATAAGTGTATGCTTGATTTAAAAGATAATGTTGTTTTTGAAACAGATGAAGATGAATACGATACAGTAATGGAAGATGATATTTCATTTACCGGTAAAATAAAGTTTTCAACTCCCTTAATGATTAAAGGAAAAGTGAACGGTAATCTAGAATCTACAAGTGATTTGTTTATAGATTCACAGGCTGTTGTTAATGCAGATATTATTGCAAACAGAGTTTTAGTGAAGGGAATCGTAAAGGGTAACATAAATGGAAAAGAATTAGTTTATGTTTCTAACTGCGGCTCTGTTATGGGTGATGTAACTACAGCTCAAATTGTACTGGAACCAGGTGCAAAGTTTTCCGGAAAATCTACAATGATTAATCAATAGAATTTGTGTGGTATATAAATGAAAAAGAATTTTATTTTGTTAAACCTTTTATTCAGTTTTTGCTTTTTAGTTCCTCTTGCTGCCCAGACAGAAAAACCAGATGCATTGAAACTTTACAGGGCAAATAAATTTAAGGAAGCAATTGTTGTCTGCGAGAATGAGCTTTCTTACAATCCGAATAACATGGATTCATATTCGGTACTGTGCTGGTCATTGCTTTCCAACCGACAGTATCAGGAAGCAGAACAAAGGGCAGCTGAAGCACATAAAATTAATTCTTACGATATAAGGATTATTGAAGCTTTGGGTGAGGCAAAATATTATTTAAACAAATATAATGAAGCATTGAATATGTTCCAGCGCTATGTTGCAAATGCAAACGAAGATGCTGCAAGAATGGGACGCGTATATTTCCTGATGGGAGAGATTTACGTGAACCAGTCAAAATTTGAACATGCAGATATTTCCTACAGTATGGCAGTTAAGATTGAACCTTTAATGGATTTCTGGTGGACACGCTTAGGCTGGGCAAGAGAATCTTTAAAGAATTACAAAAGTGCAATTGAAGCTTATGACAATGCCTTAAAGCTTAATCCTTCTCAATATGATGCAAACAGAGGTAAAGCTCGCTGCAGTGAAAAATTAAGTTAAATAATGCAGAATATAATTCACTTTGAAACCCTTGGTTGCAGATTAAACCAGGACGAAACTGAAGGCGCCTGTGCAGTATTTCTTTCTGAAAAGTTTGAAGTTGATATAGAAACTGTTACGTCAAAAACTCCGGTTAATGAAAATGTTTTACTTTGTATAATCAACACCTGCACTGTAACAAGTAAAGCTGAACAAAAGGCCCGCAGACTCATAAGGCTTTGTATAGAAAAATTTCCTGAATCGTGCGTATTAGTTACTGGCTGTTATGCGCAGGAAGATTCTGTAAAAGAAATTACGAGTATAAATCCTTCTAAGATTTATGTTTTATTAGGACAGAAAAAATTCCTGCTAAAAAATTTTGCTGCTAAGCTTAAGTCTTTTCTTTCAGAAAAAAAATCTGTGCTTACTCCACAAATCATTGAAAACTTTTTTAGTCCATCTTTGCTGAATAATGCAGATAAATTTGTTCTGTTTACTCCAACTTTTCAAAAGCATAGCCGTGCTTCAATTAAAGTCCAGGATGGCTGCAACTGTTCCTGTGCCTTCTGTAAAATTCATATAGCCCGGGGAAAGTCAATTTCTCTGGATGCAAAAGAAGTTTTACGCCGTGTAAATATAATTGAAAGCGAAGGTGTTAATGAAGTTGTTTTCACCGGTGTTAATTTAAGTCAGTATTCGTCTTACCTTGATGAGAAAAAAATAGACTTTGCCGATTTACTTCAGTTTGTTATAGACAATACAAAATCAATCCGGCTTAGAATTTCAAGCTTTTATCCGCAGTACATAAATGAAAAATTCTGTAAAGTAATTTCAAACGAAAGGGTACAGCCGTTTTTTCATTTGAGTATTCAAAGCGGGAGCAATTCAATCTTAAAGCAGATGCACAGGCCGTATAAAAATGAAGATGTTTTGAATGCAATCAATTTGATCCGCAAGTACAAAAAAGATCCGTTTATTTCCTGTGATATAATTGCAGGCTTCCCGGGAGAAACTGATGATGATTTTGATTCGACAATTGATTTATGCAAGACCGTTGTTTTTTCCTGGATTCACGCATTTCCTTTTTCACCAAGAAAGGGCACCGAAGCATTCAGTTTAAAATCGCAGGTAACCGAAAGCATAAAAAATGAAAGAGTTAAGCAGTTAACCTCAGTTGCAGTTAGGGGAAAAATTTCTTAC
>JAEELR010000182.1 GCA_016282835.1 Treponema sp.
ACAAAGACAGTGAAAACTACAGGCACATTTCTATAAACCTGAAGAAACGAAATCTTTCTGTAAGCAAAAACTGTCTGACACAAATTCCTGAAAAGCATCCGTTCGTTCCAGAAAGCAGCACAATGCGAAAGGAAAGATGCTTCAGTGTTATTCAGATGCAGTCAGAAGGACTTGCAAAACGCTTAAAACACATTCAATGCAAAGCCTGTGTAATTGGAATCAGTGGCGGTCTTGATTCAACCCTTGCACTTTTAGTTACTGTAAAAGCATTCAAAATACTGGGCTTAAACACAAAAAACATTTATGCAATAACGCTTCCATGTTTTGGAACAACAAACAGAACCTACACAAATGCCTGTACACTTTCAAAAAATCTTGGAACAACTTTGGTAGAGATTAATATAGAAAAAGCTGTAAGGCAGCATTTCAGCGATATAAAGCACGACGAATCAGTTCATAACATAACCTATGAAAACTGTCAGGCACGCGAAAGAACCCAGGTACTTATGGACTATGCAAACAAAGTAAACGGCATTGTTATTGGTACAGGTGATTTGAGTGAGCTTGCCCTGGGCTGGTGTACCTACAACGGGGACCATATGTCGATGTATGGAGTTAATTCCAGCATTCCAAAGACTTTAGTACGCTATCTTGTTGAATGGTTCGCCGATGATTTTTATGAGCAGAATCAAGTTGAAGTTTTCGACACCTTAAAAGACATTCTTGACACTCCGGTAAGTCCTGAGCTTTTACCTTCTGACGGAAAAAACATTAGCCAGAAAACAGAAGAAATTGTAGGGCCTTACGAGTTGCACGATTTTATACTTTACTATGTACTCCGTTTTGGATTCACTCCTACAAAAATTTATTTCCTTGCCTGCCAGACATTCCTAGGAGAAAAAATTCAGGGCGACAAAAAGACATACACAAAAGAAATCATTTTGAAATGGCTGAAAAATTTCTACAGAAGATTCTTCTCCCAGCAATTTAAACGAAGCTGCATGCCGGACGGTGCAAAAGTCGGAACAGTAAATCTTTCACCGAGGGGAGACTGGAGAATGCCGAGCGATGCAAGTGCCTCATTGTGGCTGAAAGAAATAGAAGCCCTTGAAGAAGCGGAGAATCGAAATGCTTAGCTATGAACACGACTTTCACGCAGGAAATCATGGTGATATTTTAAAGCATTTATGTCTGGTAAAAATATTAGAAACACTTGTAAAAAAAGAAAAGCCCTTCACTATAATTGAAAGCCATGCAGGCTCTGGAATTTACAATTTAAATGATGAAAGAAGCCTCAAAACAAAGGAAGCATTAAACGGCATACAAAAAATTTATAAATTCAATGAAAACCCGGCAATTCCTTTTACACAGAATTTAAGCAGGTACATAGAAATCGAAAAACCATACCTGGAAAAAAACTTGTATGCAGGCAGTGTCGAAATAGAAAAAATGTATTTAAGAAAAGGCGATGCACTTCATGTTGCAGAAAAGCATCCAAAGGCAATCAAGCAGTTAAAAATTAACTATGAAAAAGCTCCGGCAAAAATACACATATACGAAGAAGACGGATTTTCTACACTCATAAAACTTACCCCGCCATTAGTAAAACGAGGTCTGATACTCTGTGATCCAAGTTATGAAAGTGAAAATGATTATAAAGAAGTTGCAAAAACTTTAAGCTGCGTACACAAAAAATGGAACACGGCGATAATCGCTTTATGGTATCCGTTACTGACAACAAAAAAATATGCGCTTTCCCAAATGATAAATGCTTTGGAAAACAGCGTAAAACTAAATAAAGTTCAAAGCGAATATATAAACCTTCAGTTAAAAATTGCAGATGAAGACAGTTTTTCAAAAGAAGAAGGAAAAGCCCATATGTACGGAAGCGGCATGTTCATTATAAATCCGCCATATCAAATGGAAGAAGAATTAACGAAAACCATACAGCTTACAGAAAAACTTCTGACCATCTGATATTAAATTATTTTACGCCCTATTTTGCTTTTTGCTGAAAGTGACTGAATGTCATTCCAAAGGTTGCTCGTCCCTGTGTTACTGAACGCAGAGTTGTTGAAAAACCAAACATACTTGCCATTGGGGCTTGAGCATGAACGATATTACCGCCGGTTTTTTCTTCCATACTCAAAATAATTCCACCACGCTGAGTAATCTGGCTCATAGCATCACCAATAAACTCAGAAGGGCTTTCGATATCAACATTCATGACAGGCTCTAATAGATTTGGACTTGAATTGTTACAAGCTGCGTCAAAGGCCTCTGCTGCAGCTGCTTCAAAAGCAAATGTTGTTGAAGTAAGCGGATCATATTTAATGTCTGTTAATTTAACGCAAATATCAGCACAAGGATAACCCATTTTAATTCCGCCGCCAAAGCAGTTATTTATACTCTGTTCAATTGCGTCATAAATTTCTTCAGGAATGTTGGAATCTTTTTTAACATCACAGATGTAAACATTACCCGTACCGGTTTCACAAGGCTCAACATGAATTGAAAGAGAAGCATTTACTTCTTTACCTGCTAAAACTCTTGAATAGGTTTCATCATAATCAGAAGTTGAAGTAATACTTTCCCTGTAAGTTACTTGAGGAGCACCTACCCTGCACTGACATTTGAAATCCTCACGAATGCGGGTAACCAGAACATCAAGATGAAGTTCACCCATACCGCTGATAACTAACTGTCCTGTCTCTTCATCATCCCTGTGTGTAAAGGTTGGGTCTTCGTGGCTTAAAATATCAAGTGTTTCATTAAGCTTGTCCCTGTCGCTCATTGTCTCCGGCTCAATAGCAATAGAAATAACAGGCTCAGGGAATTTTACGCTTTCCAGAAGTACCGGGAAACCTTCACTGCCAATTGTGTCGCCTGTCTGTGCAATCTTAAAGCCGACAAAAACTGCAATATCACCGGCAGAAACGCTGTCCATCTGTTCCATGTGATTTGCATTAACTCTTAATATTCTGTTTACTCTTTCTCTTTTCTTTTTTCCGACATTGTAGATTTGATTTCCAACAGAAATTTTTCCCGCGTACATTCTTACGTAGCAGAGCATTCCCATTTGAGGATCGTACTGAATCTTGAAAACCAGACCACATGGAGTCTTTGCCTGAGGGTCACATTCGATTAAAACATTTTCTTCTTCATTCTTCTTAACATGAATTGCATTTGCAGGAGGAATCTCTGTAGGACAAGGAAGATAATCGATGATACCGTCCATTAGTGGCTGGATTCCCTGGTTATGACGGCTTGAACCGCAGAAGAACGGAACTAGTTTTCTAGCAATAACTGCCTTACGGATTGCAGCTTTAATCTGTTCGTTGAAAATTTCCTGTCCTTCAAGATATAGTTCGGCTAAATCATCATCATTTGAAGCAACTGTATCAATTAATTTTTCCCGCCAGCTGAGTGCTTCACTTTTATTTTCTTCACTGATTTCTGTAACAAAGAATTTTTCACCTTCAGTGGCAGCGTCCCAGCGGATTTCCTTCATTTCAATTAAATCAATAACGCCTTCAAAATCCTGTCCCTGCCCGATCGGAATCTCCAGTGCAACGACTTCGCAATTAAACTTTGTCTTAACGTCATTTAGGGCACCAAAATAATCGGCACCAATTCTGTCCATTTTATTTACAAAACAGATGCGCGGAACATTAAATTCATCTGCCTGTTTCCATACAGTTTCTGTTTGCGGCTGAACCCAACCTACAGCGCAGATAACGGCAACAGCACCGTCTAAAACTCTAAGCGAGCGTTCAACTTCTGCAGTAAAATCAACGTGTCCCGGTGTATCAATAATATTAATCTGATGATTTTTCCATGTAGTAGTAATTGCAGCAGAAGCGATTGTAATACCGCGATCCTGTTCCTGCTTCATAAAGTCCATTGTGGCAGCACCGTCATCAATCTCGCCAATCTTATGAATCTTTCCAGAATAGTATAAAATTCTTTCTGTAGTTGTAGTTTTTCCGGCATCAATGTGAGCCATAATGCCAATATTTCTCATGTTCTCAAGCATAATTTCACCCTAAAAAAAAGTATCAAAATCCCCAAAAATAAATATGCCAAATTGTAATAAAATAAGAACTTAATTGCAATGAGTATTACACTTTTACAAAACGGACATTCAAGACATTCTGCAAAAAATCATTTCTTGAAAATTTGGAATTTGGGGCTTATAATTATTTTATGAGAACAATTAAACTTACATTTCCTAACAATTACGTTTTTGAAACAGAAAGTGCTATCAGACCACTTTTACTGCTTGATCATTTTGATATTGATGACAATAAAATCATCGCAATCAAAGTAAATAATGAGATTTGCTCACTTGATGCTCCTATAAGCATTTCTGCAAAATTAGAACCAGTTTTATTGGACACAAAAGAAGGTGCTGCAATATACAGAAGGTCTTTGTGCTTTGTACTTGCTGCAGCCGCTCATAAACTCTTTCCTGAATCTACACTTTTAGTAGGCCACAGTTTAGGCTATGGCTATTACTATACAGTAGAATCTCCAAATGGAAACGAAATTACAAAAGAGGATGTTCTGGCCCTTAAAGAAGAAATGAAAAAAATTGTCAGTGAAGATAAAATTATTGACACAGAACTCATTTCATACGAAGAAGCCTGTGAACTCTTTGAAAGACTAGGACTTACAGAAACCAGAAAACAGCTGAATTACCGCTGTCCAAATGCAATTCAGATAAATACTCTCGGTGATTTCAGTGATTTATACTTTGGTCCTTTAGTTCCGGAAACAGCTCTCTTAAAAGTATTTGATTTACTTCCTTACGACAAAGGCTTCCTCTTGCGCTTCCCGCAGCATTCAACACCAAATGAACTTTCGCCTTTTGAAGAACAGCCGAAGCTTTTTGAGATTTACAAGCGCTACAAGGAATGGGGTAAAAAATTAAATGTAACTTCTGCAGCATCGTTAAATCAGCTCATTCACGACAGAAAAATAAATGACTTTATAAATGTTACTGAAACTTTACAGGAAAAATGTATTTCTGATATTGCAAGTCAGATTCATGACAAAAAAACTGCACGCGTAGTTTTAATCGCAGGCCCTTCTTCATCAGGAAAAACTACAACCAGTAAAAAACTTGCACTGCAGCTTCAATGCTTCGGCTATAATCCAAAAGTAATAAGTTTAGACAGTTACTACATTGGAAGAGAACTTACTCCAAAAGATGAATTCGGCAACTATGATTATGAATGTCTTGAAGCGCTGAATATTAAACTCTTAAATGAAAACCTTATAGATTTATTCGAAGGCAAAACAATTAAACTGCCAAGCTATGATTTCCATGAAGGCGTTTCATACTTCAAGGGTGATACAATGTCTTTAGGTAAGCAGGACATTTTGATTATGGAAGGAATTCACGGACTAAATGATAAACTCACTCCTTTAGTTCCTGCTGAATTAAAATTCAAGATTTATCTTTCTGCATTGACTCAGTTGAATCTTGATAACCATAACAGAATTGCTACAAGCGACAACCGTTTAATCAGGCGAATTGTACGCGATTCTCAGTTCAGGGGAAAAAGTGCAGCTGATACAATTTCAATGTGGGATAATGTTCAGAAGGGAGAAAAACTTCACATCTTCCCGTTCCAGAATAATGCTGATGCAATGTTAAACACAGCCTTAGACTACGAGCTTCCTGTACTGAAAGTATATGCAGATCCTCTTCTTCGCTGTGTAAATCCTTCACAGAAAGAATATGGTGAAGCATCACGCTTATTGCAGTTCTTAAATTTCTTCTCAACAATTCCTGCAAATGCTGTTCCAACACACTCAATAATCCGTGAGTTTATTGGTGGAAGCGGATTCCATTACTAAAAGCAATATAAATGAAATCGTTACTGTGCATCAAAACGTGCAGTAACGGCTTCATCTGTTGCATTGTCTTCCATTTTCTGATTTTCTTTCTTCCACTGTAGAACTTTTTTCTCTTTCATTTTTTCCAGGACTTTAACTTTTTGCATAGCATCCCTTACGATTTCACGCTTTTCATCAGCAATCATCTGTGCCTGAACAATTTCTTCCAGTAGCTTTTCTTTTTTTTGCTCAAGAAAAAACTTATAATTTTGCGACTGAACATGAAAACTAAAGTCATCAGTGGAGTCATATTGTTTTGCAAGATTTACTAAAGCTACGGCAATTTCATCTAATTCTCTCTGGATGCGGGCAACTTCTGCATTTGCCTTGCCAAGTTCATTCTGTGCCTGGTCCTGTTCAAAAACACGAAGCTCTAAAACTTTTTCAAGAGAGAAATTAAACCGTTTCATGCTTTTGGTATTTCACTGTATTCTTCTTCAGGAATTTCTATGCCGCTCAACTCTGAAAGTTTTTTCAAAGTCTCTTCCATTGTAGAAGGTTCGTCTTCTTCCTGGCAAACAAATTCCTCTATTGCTTTATGATGTTCTATTGCTTCATCAATTTCAGGCGAGTTTCCTTTTTGATATACACCGGCAATAATCATATCTTCCTGCTCTTCGTAATCAGACAGCCACTTACACACTCTTTGCACGGCTTTTAGTGTATTAGGTCCTGAAACTTTACGCGCCAGACGGCTTATACTCTGCAAAACATCGATTGCAGGATAATGGTGTCTTGCATGTAATCTTCTGTCCAAAACAATATGTCCGTCAACAGTTCCACGCACACGGTCTGTAATAGGTTCATCAAAATCATCACCATCAACTAAAACCGCATAAAAGGCTGTAATGCTTCCCTTAGAATTTGTTCCTGCCCTTTCAAGAAGCTTTGGAATCATATCATAAACACTTGGAGGATAACCGCGCTGAGTTGGAGGTTCACCTGTAGCAATTCCAATTTCTCTCTGAGCATAGGCAAGACGCGAAACATTATCAATCATAAGCATAACGTCTTTGCCCTGATCCCTGAAATATTCTGCAATAGCTGTAGCAACATAAAACGAACGCAATCTTGAAATGGAACTTTCATCACCGGTTGCGCATACCACTACCGATTTTTTCAATCCCTCTTCGCCCAAATCATTTTCTATAAACTCTTTTACTTCTCTTCCGCGCTCACCAATCAGGCCAATAACATTTATATCAGCATTTGTATTTCTTGCAATCATGGAAATAAGTGTACTCTTTCCGACACCACTTCCTGCCATAATGCCCATACGCTGGCCCTTTCCGATTGTAAGCAGGGAATCTATAACCCTTACACCAGTCGTAATTCTTTTGTTTATTGTTCTTCTTTCCATTGGAGATGGCGCAGAATTCAATACAGGATAATAGCCCTCTGTCACAAGTTCGCCTTTATTGTCACAGGGTCTTCCTGTTGAATTGATTACTCTTCCCAAAAGTCCCATTCCAACCGGCGCTTCAAGAACATGACCCGAAGCAATTACATTACAGCCGACTTCAATACCTTCTGTAGAACCATAAGGCATAAGCTTTACAATTTTATCATCAAGACCAACAACTTCAGCTAAAATAGATTTATTTTTTTCAGGAACTTCAATTGTACACATTTCGCCTATAACAGATCTTGGACCAATACTTTCAATCATAAGACCTTTTACGGCATTAACTTTTCCTGTGTATTTTATGGTTTCCGTATTTTCTACTGTTTGAATATATTTATTAAAAAAATTTTCCATTCCCACCCTCAAATGAAAAATTAAAGATCAGGATTTATTACATCCGATTTATTAACAGTTTTTATTGGAGCAATATTTAAGATTTGAGTTTCAAGTTCACCAAGCTGACTTGCAATGCGTGCATCTATAGCACCGAAATCTGTTTCTACAATACAGCCGCCCTTTTCTACTGAACTGTCTTCTACAACAAAAATATTTTTTATGTTTTCAACCTGCTTTATAAAGTCACTGATATGTTCTGTAGTTAACTTAACATCCTGCAGATTAACGCGCAAGGTTACATCACCACGACCTTTAACTTTCTTTAACGCCTGAACAACATTTGCCATAATAACTGACTTTTGATTTTCACTCATAATTTTAACTACTTTTCGTGCAATCAAAATTACAAGGCTTATAATCTGCTGTTCTGTACCGTCGAGAATTTCCTGTCTCTTTTGCTGAACACTTTCAATCATTTTATGAAGGCGCTCAACAAGACGCTTTGCTTCTTCATTACCAAAGCTATAACCTTCTTCATGTCCAGATTCATAGCCGTCATGATTTGCTTTTGCAAAAATATCATCTTTTTCTGCATTTGCTTTTGCTATAATTGCGGCTGCGTCTTCATTTGCTTTTGCAATTATTTCTTCTGCTTCCTGCTGTGCCTTTGCTTTTATAATTTGTGCCTGGTCAGACTGATGTTTAACCTGAGAGAAGGCTGCACTTTCTGCATTCTTTAAAATCTGATCTGCATCTGCCTGTGCCTTTGAGAGCATAAGCTGTTTTTCCTGCTCCCAGTTCTTCTTAAACTCTTCGGCCTCTCTTCTTAAATCATCAGCAGTAGGACCTGTGTATTCAGGAATTTCTTCTTCTACTTCTTCAACAGGAGGTAAAAATTCTTTTGTAAGTTTTAGAACAACTTCACCTTTTTTCTGATTTATTTCATTTGCTCTGAATACACTTTGTGCCATAATCTATTCCTATAAAAATTATACAACCATTTCATCATCTGCAGAACGGGCAATAACAATTTCACCACTATCTTCAAGACGACGAATAACACTTACAATTTTCTGCTGAGACTCTTCAACATCCTTCAAACGAACAGGACCCATATATTCCATATCTTCTTTCAACATAGAAGCTGCACGCTTTGACATGTTCCTGAAGATTTTATCCTGTACTTCGGCATCTACAGACTTAAGTGCCTTTGCAAGTTCCTGAGTATCAACTTCACGCAGAACTTTCTGGATTGCTCTGTCGTCAAGCATAACAATATCTTCGAATACGAACATTCGCTTCTTGATTTCTTCTGCAAGTTCAGGATCATCTTCTTCAAGAGTTTCAATAATTGCTTTTTCAGAAGAACGGTCAACAAGGTTCAAAATTTCAACGATGCTGTCAACACCACCGGCAGCAGTATAGTCTTCACTAGAAAGAGTAGAAAGCTTCTTTTCAAGAACACGTTCAACCTCACGTAAAACTTCAGGAGAGGTACGGTCCATTGTTGCTAAGCGTTTTGAAACTTCAGGCTGAATTTCAGGCGGTAAGTTCTGTAAAATTGTAGCAGCTTTCTGAGGTTCCAGATACGCAAGGATAAGGGAAATAGTCTGAGGATATTCCTGCTGAACGAAGTTTAAAAGGTGAGCAGGGTCCGTACGGCGGATAAAGTCAAATGGTCTGACCTGTAAAGAACTTGTAAGGCGGTTGATGATATCAATTGCTTTCTGTGAACCCAAAGACTTTTCGAGCAAGTCACGCGCAAAATCAATACCACCAGTTGTAATAAAGTTTTGTGCCTGCATGAGTTCCTGGAATTCTTCAAGAACCTGATCCTTAAAATCAGCATCAATTGTTTCGAGCCTTGCAATTTCAAATGTTAAAGTTTCAACTTCATCTTCACGCAAATGTTTCATTACTTCAGAAGAAACATCACTTCCAAGCGCTACCAGAAAAATAGCAGCCTTCTGACGACCAGTTAAACTTTTATAATCTTTAATGCCACCTTTTTTCTTAGAAGAACCTGCTGGCTTTACTGATGATTTTTCACTTGTTTCATCTGCCATACTATTTATCCTCTTTTAACCACTTACTGATTACTTCGGCAATATTTTTAGTATCACCGGCTAAAATTTTACTTACTCTATTATCGACAGTTTTTTCTTTCTTGACCAAGATATTTGGATCTACATCGATTAAATCTGTAAATCCCTTTTTTGCACATAATCTGTTTACTTCTGATAAAGTCTTGATTTCTTCAATTCTTTCAACGTGCTTTTTGTCCATATTCTGCATGGCAAAATTTATCTTCTTTAATTCACTAGTTGTAAGAAAAGATTCAATGCCTTCTGTCTGGCCATAAAGTTCACCCATAAGAATTGCAACTTTCTGAAAGCCTGAAAGAGGAACTGAAGTAGTTGAATTTGAAACCTTTGTAAAAAATTCCTGTGCCATAAACTATTCCTCCATAAGCCATGTACGGATAAGCATTGCAACGTCTTCCGGATGTTCTTTCGCCATAGCAATTGCATTTTCCTGAAGTTCAGCACGCTTTCTTTCTTCAACGGACATTGTAACTTCCATGCCTTCGTTCTTAGCATCCCACAGTGCCTGTTCACGTTCTGCCTGCTGCTTTCTGAGTAATTCTTCTTCACGAAGCCTTCTCTTTCTTTCGATTTCACGGCTGATAATTCTAAACAGGATAAACGCAACCAGTACAACAGCAACACCAAGAATTGACCACATTATAGTCTTTTTGCGCTGTTCAGCCTTTATGTGATTTGTATCAATCTTTATCCAGTCATCAGAATGATCCCATGGAATATTTGTAACAGTTACTTCATCACCGCGGCTTCTGTCATAACCGATTGAAGAGCGTACTAATTTTGTAACACTGTCAATTTCTTCCTGAGTCAGTTTAATTTCTTTTCGAGGATAAAAACCGTACTCTTTATAATATTCTAACGATTCTTCACCTTCATAATTAGGAGCGCCCCAGAAGCTGTCAATATTTACGGAGAAAGAAACTTTTTTAATTACAGGGGTTAATACTTCAGAAATATTTTTTTGATTTAAAGCATTGTTCTGTTTAACACCAGTTTCTGTAGATTTGCCGATAACATTCGACATGTCCTCGTATACAGGGCTTGTGTTTCCTTCCATTCCTGCAGGACCTTCAGGGTTAAAGCCGGTACCTGTAAACGACTTATCAACTTTTTCAAATGAAAGCGGTAAAGTCTCTACAACCTTTGAGTCATCGTAAGGTGTATCAGGATTATCAGGAACAATTGTAATACCGCTGTATTCAACACTGTTTATTGAGCGTTCAGAAAAGTCCATGTTGATTTTCATATTTGCAACATTAACTCTTCCGCGGTAAGTACGGTCCAGAAGTTCCAGAACTTTACTTGTATAAATTCCTTCCTGCTTTAATTCCAGCTTCTTTCGTTTTTCTTCAAGTGAAATCTTATCGCTTTCAAGCATTCCTTCAAAATCATTTACTTCAAGATTTGTGTTTCCGTTAACAATCGAAATTTCATCTTCAGAAAGTCCTTCAACACTTCTCATGATAAGATGCTGCAGGGCAAGAATCTGCTTTTTATTTTCAAGGATATCACTTCCGCCGTAAGGGAAAATTACAACGCTTGCAGTAACAGGTTTCTGGTTATCAGAAAAAATTGCTTCATCCGGCAATGACAGATTTACAGATGCAGAACGGATTTCAGGAAACGATTCCAGCTGATTCTTAACACGGCGTTCCATTGTCTGCTGCCATTTAACCTTGTCGTCAAATTCATTTCTTGACCACTGATTGGTTCCCCATAAATCGTAAGGGCTTAAACCTTTCGGCTCAATTCCTTCAGCAACAAGTTTATTGACATAACGGTTTGCAGTTGCCTGATCCTTTACATAGATAAATCCGTCCCGAACATCATTCCAGACATGATCCTGATCGAGTCTCATCTGGATTTCTGCAATTTCATTATCATCATTAATTCGTTTGCTGAAAAGTTTTACAGATGTGTCTTTTGAAGATATAGTGGCTAAAGCTACAATTGCACCAATTACAACTACAACTATACCAATTGCAATACCCTTTTGAAGAGGTTTCCAGTTAGCCCATTTTTCTTTTATGTTTGCTATAAATTTTTTAAACCAATCGTTCACAATCCCCTCCCAGGAACGATTACGCACAGTTCTTAAAAATTACCCCGCTGTCTCCCACAACAGCAAAGTACGCGCTAATATAAATTTAATAAATTATATCATATATAGAAGAATTTGGAAAGTAATTTTTTTTATTAAAGTATTAACGGAGCAGATTTTTTTTGGGAGAAGTCTCTCCCTACGGCCGCACTTCGTTACGTCCTACCCTTTCTAACGGGGCAGAATTTTTCTCTTACGACAGCCCCGTAACGCCCCGGTTTTTAAATCTAATCAACATCCTCTACAACAGCTTCCGGTTTCATTTCCAGCAAAGAAGGATTTTCCAGCAGGTTCTTCATCGATTTAAATGCTGTTGCAAAATAATGACCGTCACAAATTCTTTCATCACAGACAATTGTAAAATCGAGAAAGCGTTTTGTTACAGAAGTATTATCCGGCTGCAGGATTTTTTCATGCCGTATTCCACTGAATGCAATGAAAAGCGAAATATTTCCAATGTCATACAGATGATGAAAAACAGGAGGAATTCCAAGTGATGCCATTGAAGTAAAAAATGCAGAGCCGTGAAAAGGACTTATACGCAAAAGTTTTTTTCCTAAGATTCCGTGATAATCCAGGAACTTAATTAAATTCACTGCAAAACGAAGTAAAGGGCGGGGAATTTTACACATAAGGTCAATTGTAGAAAAGAGCTCATCATCACCGTCGTCTTCGCGCAATTTATATTCATTTATGCTTTTCTGAAGTTCATTGTAAACATCATCAACCGTAACATCGCGTTCAAAAATAAACTTCATCATGTTCTCAGGAGAATTAAGCTTCATTGTCTTTTTTACGCCGATATTTATTTCTACATTGTCGCGGGCATAAATACGCTGTCCGCTGATAAATCTATTGATGCCTGGAAACTGACAGGTGGTCCTTAAATATGCACTCATTAAAACATGCATTGCACCAAAGCCCGGCATTCCTTCTTTTCGCTTCTTTCTTATGAACTCATTGATTGCATCCATTTCTACTGAGTCCTGGAAATATACGGAAGAATCAACTCTTGTTGGCATTATAAACGGTACAAGCTTTGCCATAGTTGTAAGAGAGCGAAGATACCTTCCATCCGGTCTGTCTAAAAAACTTCTTCTTCGCTTCTTTGTAACATTCTTTTTCATTTAAAGTCCCCATTTGACGAGCAAAAACCTGTACTCGCTCAAGTATTAGTTCTAATAATTCTACAATATTTTAAAGCAAAAAAAAAGGAGGAATAAAAATTCCCCCTTATTGAATTAATTATCTGTTTTGTGAAAGTTCGTTCCATCCGCTTACAAGACGGTCTATAACAGTCTGTGCCAGATCAAGTGACATTTTAGCTTTTGCCATAGCCGTTGTAACGTCGTGTATATCCACGCTGTCAGGGTCAGTAACTACTGCTTTCTGCAAATTAGTAACATTAACCTGCTGCGCATTCATTTCGTTTACAGCATCCAGTAAATAAGATTCAAAAAGCCCCTTTGTCTTTACGCCAGGAGTTTGTTTCTGACCCAATAACGGTGCATTTCCCAGATGAGCTTCGTGTGAACGGTTTAATTCAAGTGAACCAATTGTAATATCCATTTATCTTATCCCCTTTATATTACCTATTGTAAATCAGTTAGCGCCCAATTTCCAGTGCAGCTGCAAACATTTCTTTGCTTCCCTGAATTACACTTGAGTTTGCTTCATAGGCTCTGTTTGCACTTATCATATTAACCATTTCGTTTACAATGTTCACATTCGGATATTCAACATATCCCTGGTGTGGTCCGGATTTAAATGCATCAGGATGAGAAGGATCATAAACCAGACGGCCCATTTCGCTGTCCTTTACAATTTTTCTGACCCTTACGCCATTTCCCGGTCCGTTGTCCTGTTCTTCATCAATAAACGGGAAACGCCAGGTAGGATTCTTTGATGAAATAGGTTCAACAATTACTGTCTGTTTTTTATATGCACCACCTTCAGGAGTTCTTGTTGTGGTAGCATTTGCAATGTTATTACTGATTACATCTGTTCTAAGACGCTCTACGCTCATTCCTGTAGCAGCTATGTTTATGCTTGTATATAATCCCATTTTTTACCACCTATTTAATTGACTTCATTGCAGTGTTTACCTGTGCAAATTCAAAATTCTCCAGTTGAGTTAAAAGCTTGTATTGCATTTGAATCTGTACAATGTTCATTGCTTCACTTTCAGCATCTACATTGTTTCCATTGGCTTTTGCTGTAGTTGCCCAATCTGTTACACGGCGAGGCTCTACACTTCTCCAATCAGTTGGAACTTGAGATTTAATATGTTTGTCGCTGGTAGTAATCATATGAAACGAATTATGTTCATTTTCAATTGATTCATAAGCACGTTTCAATTCACTTTCAAAGTTAACAGTCTGTCTTTTAAAATTAGGAACTTCACTGTTTGCAATATTGTTTGCAGTTACTTGATAGCGTAAAGACTGAACGTCCAATGCTCTGTGAAGTAAATCCACAGAATTAAAAAAATTATTCATACCCATACTTCAATAATCGGAAAATAATTATTGAAGTTTAGGATTTTTTTTAGCTGATTTGATGCACAGCTTCTTATGAAATTTTTACAAGATGTAACGCTCAAGATTTTGATTCTGTATAACGCCGCTCATTTTTTCGTCAACAAATTTGCTGTCTACAGTTATTTCTTCACCCTTATGCTGATCCGCACTGAAGTTTAATTCTTCAAGGACTGTTTCCATAATTGTGTGTAAGCGTCTTGCACCAATATTTTCGCTGTGAGAGTTTACGTCTTCTGCAATAAATGCCATGCGCTCTATTGCATCCGGTGAAAATTTAAGTGTTACGCCTTCTGTCTTTAAAAGTGCTTCGTATTGCTTTATGAGTGCATTTTTTGGCTCAGTAAGTATGCGCTTAAAATCATCTTTTGTTAAAGCTTCAAGCTCTACTCTTAACGGGAATCTTCCCTGAAGTTCCGGAATTAAATCGCTTGGTGCAGAAACACTGAATGCTCCGGCACCAATGAACAGAATATGAGTTGTGTTAATTACACCCCATTTTGTATTTACATCACTTCCTTCTACGATTGGAAGAATATCACGCTTAACACCTTCGCGGCTTACATCCTGTCTTGAAGATTCTCCGCCCTTTGTTGCGATTTTGTCTATTTCATCAATAAAAATAATTCCGCTCTGTTCTACCCTTCGCTTTGCTTCATCAGAAACTTTTTCGTTATCAGTTAAACGGTCCAGTGTCTGCATGGTTAAAATTTCTCGGGCTTCACGGATAGTCAATGTCTTTTTCTTTGAGTGTCCGCCCTGAAGCATTTCCTGCAGACTGTTTATGCTTTCTTCAAAATCAGCGGGATTTCCTGAAAGAGAGAACATATCCATGCCAGTCATATGAGGCTGTTTATGAACTGTAATTTCAACTTCCCTGTCTTCGAGTTTTCCATCCCTGAGCATCTGCCTGAATTTTTCGCGGGTGTCATTGTGTTCTGCTTTTGTTTTTGCATCTTCTTCAGTTTCAGTTTTTTCTTCCGGAATTACAGCCTGACCGTCTTCCGTTACAGAGATTGGTCGTGAAATCTGAATGACACTGCCCTTTACAGGAGAGTTTTCGCCAAAGATATTTCCCAGCACCTGAACATTTGGAGCGCTCTTTTCATCCTTATTATTTTTCTTTGAATTTGTTCCGGGAAGAAGTAAGTCCAAAAGCTGTTCTTCAACTATAGGAGCACATTTGTCTTTCAGCTGCTCCTGCATTTCCTGTTTAACCATATTGATTCCGACAGACATTAAATCGCGGACCATACTTTCTACATCGCGGCCGACATAACCTACTTCTGTATATTTTGTTGCTTCTACTTTTAAAAATGGTGCACCACAAAGCTTTGCAAGTCGTCGTGCAATTTCTGTTTTTCCACAACCTGTAGGGCCAATCATCAAAATATTTTTTGGAGCAACTTCTTCTCTGATTTCTGCCGGGAGCTTAATTCTTCGCTGTCTGTTTCTTAAAGCTACTGCAACGAATCGCTTTGCCTTATTCTGTCCAATAATATAATTATCCAGTGCTTCTACAACCTGCTGAGGAGTTAATCCCTCTGGGGCTTCAAAAGCTTCTTTCAGTTCATTCTTCTCTTCACTCATTTAAATACTCCGAAATTATAATTCTTCTACAGTTACATTATGATTTGTATAAATACAGATTTGACCTGCAATCTTTAGTGATTTTTCTGCAATTTCTTTTGCACTGAAATCACTTGATTCCATATAGGCAAGCGCTGCAGAATAGGCATAATTTCCGCCTGAACCAATTGCAAGAATATCATTTTCAGGCTCAATTACATCGCCGCTTCCTGAGATTAAAAGAATTTTATCTTTATCGGCAACAAGTAAAAGTGCATCGAGTTTACTCATTGAACGTTCTGTACGCCACAATTTAGCGAGTTCTACAGCAGCCCTGGTTAAGTCCCCGTTATAGCTCTTTAATTTTTCTTCGAACTTGTCAAAGAGCGTAAAGGCATCTGCTGTGGCTCCTGCAAATCCTGTTAAAACTTTTCCGTCATATATTCTTCTAACTTTTCTGGCATTACCTTTCATTACAGTATTGCCCATTGTAACCTGACCGTCACCTGCCATTGCAACTTTACCGTTTCTTTTTACAGCAATTACTGTAGTACTTCGAATTTTATTTTCTTCATCGTTCATCATATTCAAAATCTCCATAAATTTATAAATGAACCAGGCCTTAGTCTTTCTTTCCTGAATGAGGAAAAGCCTGATTATAAATATCCTTTAGTCTTTCTTTGGTAACATGTGTATAACGCTGTGTTGTATTTATGTTTGCATGGCCCAAAAGCTCCTGAACTACACGGATATCAGCACCATTGTTTAACATTGCTGTTGCAAAAGTGTGCCTGAATGCGTGCGGTGAAACCTGTTTGCCGGTGCCTTCAATTCCACTATAGCGCGTTACAACATACCAAAAGCCGGTTGTTGTTAAAGCTGTTCCTTTTTGGTTTAAGAAAACATTTTTTACAGTAGAATCGGGAAACCTGCTCTTTCTTTCTACCAGATATTCCTTTAAGGCTTTCTGTGCATCTTCTTCAAAATACACTCTTCTAGTTTTTTTACCCTTTCCTAAAATTAAAGCACTCGAAAAACCGTTTTCAAAATCATCCAAACACAAGGATGCAAGTTCGCTTACACGACAACCGCTTGAATAAAACATTTCAAAAATCGCTTTGTCCCTGCTTGCCCACAAAATTTCATTTTTTTCAGGCTCGTTACAAAGAGTATCAATTTCAGTCTCAGTCATATACCGTGGAAGCTTTTTAGGAGCCTTTAAAGTCTTTAACTGCAAAGATACATTGTTACTAATATAATTAAATTTTTTACAATAGGCAAACAAACTTCTAACAGAAGAAATAAATCTGTTAATGGAAGATACTTCTCTTTTTAATACATTTAAATTGGCAACACAGAAATTCAAATCCTTTAATGTGATTGAGTTGAGTTCTGTTTCACTTCCAAGTTCACTTGCTAAATATTCTAAATCGGTCCGATAAGAAATAACTGTATGAGAAGAATAATTTCTTACAGCCTCAATGTAGACTAAATATTCATCAACCGCATCCTGAAGCTGTATAATTTTTCGACCTTCCGCTAAATCCAAAACAAAACCTTATTCCAATGACTCGCTGTTTATTTCTTCTTCATCCTGAGAATGTAAATAATCGCAGTCAGGGTTTATACAACTCTTATAAGAGCCATTCTTTTTATCGAATTTTTCAACCATGAACCAGCCGCACTTAGGGCAGGAAACATCAATCGGCTTAAAGTGACTTATGAAATTACACTCAGGATAATTTGTACAGCCATAAAATTCCTTGCCGCGTCCTTTGTTTTTTCTTGCAACGATAGAACCGTTACAGCCTTTGCGCGGACACTTTGCTAAAGGAATGCTCTTTGTGTTATGACACTCCGGGAAGCCTGAACATGCAAGGAAGTATCCAAAGCGGCCCAGTTTTTTAACCATTGGTTTACCGCATTTTTCACAGATTTCTTCAGAAGGTTCATCCAGAGAGCCTTTTAAGCTTTCCTGACTTTCCATAACTTCATCAACACGCTTTTTAAATGGTGTGTAGAAGTCCCTGATCATATCGTTCCAGACTAAAGACCCCTGCTCAACTTTATCGAGGGTTGTTTCAAAATCTGATGTAAACTGTTCATTGATTACTTCAGGGAATGACTCGAGTAAGATTTTACAGATGATTTTTCCCAAAGTTGTCGGTACCAGCTGTTTGTTATTTCGTGTAATATAATAGCGGTCTAACAGAACTGAAATGATTGGTGCATAAGTTGAAGGACGGCCTATTCCCTTTTCTTCAAGAACCTTTACAATTGAAGCATCAGTATATCGTGCCGGTCCCTGAGTGAAATGCTGCTCTGGATAGAACTTGCCGCAGTTTATTACTTCGCCGGTTTTAAGTGACGGCAACGAACCGGAAACATCTTCTTTAGAAGAAAGAGTTTTTATTACATTATAAAAGCCTTTGTAAGAAAGACGGCTTGCACTAACCCTGAAAATTGCATCTCCGGCTTTTATATCAACGCTGGTAGTTTTTGATTTAGCGTTATTCATCTGGCTTGAAACAAAACGCTCCCAGATGATTGAGTACAACCTGAACTGATCGCGGGTCAAATATTCCTTTACAGAATCTGGAGTATATTTTACATAAGTTGGTCTGATACCTTCGTGCGCATCCTGAGCTGATTTTCCAACCGAATACTCAATAGGCGTTTTCGGTAAATCCTGCGGGAAATTATCGTTAAGCCAGTTGCGGACATCGGCGGAAGCAGTCTGAGAAATTCTTACCGAGTCTGTACGCATGTAAGTGATAAGACCGACACGGGTAGAACCAATCTGTATACCTTCATAAAGCTGCTGTGCTATCTGCATTGTTTTTTTAGAAGTAAAGCCCAATTTGTTTGCACTTGCCTGTTGTAATTTTGATGTAGTAAAAGGAGGCTTTGGTTTTACAGTTTTTTCAGTTTCCTTTATTTCATTTACAACACATTCTGAATTTTTTATTTCATCAATAATCTTGTTTACAGAATCTTCATTCTTCAGCTCAGGTTTAATTCCCTTATACTGAACCAGCTGTGCCGTAAATTTTGTTCTTCCCTTTGAGAAATCAGCATCAACTGACCAGTATTCTTCAGGGATAAAATTTTCTACTTCCTGTTCACGCTCACAAATCAGTTTCAATGCAACAGACTGAACGCGGCCTGCACTCAAACCGTTTTTAACTTTTTTCCAGAGAAGAGGACTTAAATTATATCCTACAAGACGGTCTAAAACGCGGCGGGCTTTCTGTGCATCCACTTTAGATTCTTCAATTTCGCGGGGATTTTTTACAGCTTCTTTTATTGCTACCGGTGTAATTTCATTAAATACAATACGGCTGATTTTTGCTTCAGTTTTATCTTTTAGGGCGCGATTTAAATGCCATGCAATAGCTTCTCCTTCGCGGTCATTATCGGATGCGAGCATAACTTCTGTTGATTTCTTTGCTTCCTTCTGAAGTTCCTTTAATAATTTTGCTCTTCCCCTAACTGTTATATATTCAGGCTGAAAATTATTTTCTACATCAATTGCCAGGCGGCTTTTTGGTAAATCGATTAAATGTCCCATAGAAGCCCTGACTGTGTATCCTGTTCCAAGATAGTGTTCAATAGTTTTTGCCTTTGCAGGAGACTCTACAATAAGTAAAACCTGCTTTTTTGATTTGCCTTTTTTAGAACTTTTTTTAGGAGCGCTTACAGATAATTTTTTTTCACCCTTCTTCTTTGCTTCATTTTTTTCAGCTTCAACTTCAGCCATAAAAACAACCTCTAATCCTATAAAATTAAATTTATCTTTTAAAGATTTCCTTCTAACAGTTCACAACTTCTGTATCCTGGTGGACTTAATCTTGCTTTTATAAAATCAGCATAATCTGAAATTACAGCCGCACCATCATCTACATAAGAGCGAGCAGTTTTTATATTTTTCTTACCCTTGAGGGCCTTTTGTTTTTCAACACTTTGAGAAACCTTTTCTGACATTTGTGAAAAGCCCACAGAATGAAAGTAAAGCTCCCTGTTATAATCCATGGCAAAATCTGCAGTAATTAAAGAACCACTGCCTCCCGGAGCATGAATTACAACTGTACTGGCACTTAACGCTGCAATAATTCTGTTCCTTTCTACAAAGCGAAAAGCCATTGCAGGAGTTCCCGGTACATATTCACTTGCAATTAAGCCGTTTCTTTCAAGAATTTTCTGTGCAAGCTTTTTATGCCCGTAAGGAACTATTGTGTCTATTCCAGAAGGAATAATAGCTGCGGTACAGCAATCTTTTTCGCTGCTCAAAGCTCCTTTATGAGCAAAGGAATCTATACCGTATGCAAGCCCGCTTACAACAGCCATATTATCATCACAGGCAGCTTTTGAAAAATCAAAGGCAGCCTTAGACGATTCACTTGTACAATTTCTTGTTCCTACAACAGAAACAGTGTTTTTATTTAACACTTCAAGATTTCCCCTGTAGAAAAAAGCGTATGGAGGATCCGGAATAGCCCTTAACATAGCAGGGAACTCACAGTCCGTACAAGTCACGCCCTTTATATCAAATGCATCAAACAGCTTACTTGAAATTTCTGCTTCTTTAACGCATTTCAAAGGATTCCATTTCACATTCTTTAATACACGCTTAATCAAAAGCTGAATATCATCTATAGACAGTATCGCAAGTGACTTAATACTGTCAAGATTTTTCTTTAAGAGAAGTTTTTCCTTATAGGATAAAAATGTTATAGAAGCTAATGCTATATCAAGTAAATCCATAAATTAATCTAATCTAATCAATTGGAATATTTTGCGTCAAGAACAATTTTTTTATTTGCTTCTGCTTCACTCACTTTCTGTTCATTAGGTTTCAGCTCAATAATCTTGTCATATAATTCAACGGCTTTATCGAATTGCAGGGTTAAATAATATGCTCTTGCAAGAACAAACATTCCGTTTGTGTCGCGGGTTTGTGTAGCAAGGAATTTTTCAAGATAAGGGATAGCATCTTCGCATCGGTCTAATTCAAATACATAAAGCACGCCGATTCCATACATAGCCCTGTAATAATTTGGATTTATAGAAAGTGCCTGCAGATATGCTTTTTCACTTAAAGAAAGATAATTCATTTTTTTTACTACAGAGGATGAAGCGTTTCCTTCTGCATTAAAATCTAAACAGGAGTTTGCCATATAACCTGCACAGATTGCAATGTAATAATATAAATTTGCATTATTCGGATAAGTTATTACGGCCTTTTCAAAACACTCAAGCGCTTTTCCATAAAGTCCCTGATCAAGATAACGGGTTCCAAGAATTTTATACCAGATTCCAATCTGACCTTCTGTTGTACTTAAATCTAAAGCGCGCTGCTCATATTTTTTTATTGCTTCTTCAAGTTCTTCTTTTGTAGTTGGATTTGAAACGCCCTCTTCCATTCTCTGCATACGTTTTACAGAATTGTAGGAAACCCCGCAGGAAGTAAAATTAAAAACAAAACCTAATGCACAGATCAGAGAAAAAACTTTTACAAAACATTTCATATTCAACCTCGATAAAAATTTATATAAATCTAGAATAATATTTATAGAAGAAAAAATTCAAGTAGGTTAAAAGTCGAGTTTCAAACTGTACTTAAACAGCAAAAATGTGTCCGCTCCCAGAAAAGACAGTCTGCTCCACACGGTTGAGCGGTATAAGGTATCTGACTCACTCGCCTATGCTCGTTCGCACCGCTCAAAGTGTTTCGCAGACTTCTGCTTTTCTTCGCGCTCCCACATTTTTGAGTCTCTCGCTAAACGAAACTCGACGTTTAACCTGAATACTTCCCCACTATACTTCATCATTTGATTTTTTATGGCCCGGGAAAAATTCTTTGTGAAAATCCTTTAACTGTTCATCATCAATATGAGTGTAAATCTGTGTTGTTGATAAGGATGCATGACCGAGCATTTCCTGCACGCTTCTTAAATCTGCCCCTCCCTGTAAAAGATGAGTCGCAAAGCTGTGCCGCAAAGTATGAACCTTTACATTCAGATTACACTTGGCTTCTATGCTCTTAAAGTTTTTCCAGATTCCCTTTCTGGTATACTGCTCTCCATTATAATTTAAAAACACATAGGGAATAATTCTCTCTCCGGCAAT
>JAEELR010000183.1 GCA_016282835.1 Treponema sp.
AATGCGGATTCCAGAAATTGAAAAGAAAGGGCTTGAAACATTTGCTAAGATTTCATACTACTGCTGATTTTTTACAAAACCCGCAGTCTTGCTGTATAATTTACAGAGCAGGAGGAAAAAATGAAAAAAACTGCACTTCATCTTTTACTTTCATTCAGCAAAACTTCAGAAAAGCTTATTAAAGAAACTTATGAAATTCCCTCTGAAGAAGAACTTCTTGCAGTATTCTGGTTAACAGATGATATTATTAACCCCAAAGACAAAATAGGATTAGTTTTTACAAGAAAAAGAATTCTCTGGAATTTACCAGATTTGCAGAGTGGTGCTGCAATAAAAGAAAGTTTTAATTATAAAAGTATAAAACTCAGTCTTCCTGAAGATACAAACAGTAAAAACTATGAAGTACAGTTAGAATCAAATGATAAAACCTTTACCCTTATATTTGATTCCTCAATAAATAAAGACAATCTGGAAATTCTTGTTCAGTTTATAAACTCATACTTTGAAAATTCTCTTGACCTGAATATGTATTCAAAAAATGATGAAAGTTTTTCCTTTACATTTAGTATTCAGGAAATAACTGATTACCTGAATACTAAAAAGAAAATTTTAAAACAAAAACTGTTTTCCAGAAAAAAAGCAACAGCTGAAACTGACTCATTTAAAACAAAGACAGAAGAAAGCAGTAAACCTATAAATAAAAATGCAGAAAAAGAGCAGACTGTTCAAAATACACAAATAAAAAATTGTAAAGATGAATCCAGGCTTAAGAGTTTTTTCAGGCACACTGCAGATTTATGTGCTGATCTTTTGCTTGCTGTCGGTATACTTATTTTTGGAAAATATAATCTGATGAAAAAACTAGACCTTAATCCTCAATTAAATCTATTCATCAAAACAAATATTATTACATTCTGTATAATTTTACTGGCAGTTTTCGCTATTATTAAAATATTTGTAATTCTTACAAACAAGAAATGTCGAAAAGTTCCAGCATTTATTATTTTAGTAATGATTCTTATTAACTCTGCTCTGATTGTAGAAAAATTCTCTATTTTTATAATTCTTTTGACTCTACTGCTTCTGACTTTTCAGTTTACAGAAAACGCTTCGTCAAGAGTTATAAAACTTAAATGTTTACTTTTTGTACTGATTTGTCTTACCGGATATTTTTCTGTTCACTATATTTTATATCCTGATTTTAGAGAAATCGTAAAATCTCTTTATGACCAACTAGGGCTTGATTTCACCTGGTGGTAAATATATGAGAAAGTATATTTTTGTATGGCATTTTTATTTCTTCCGCTGTCTCTGTTTTCTTTTGAATCTGACAGTTTTTTTGAAGTGTTGGTTCCAACTTATGTAGCAAAAGCATTAAAAGATTTCAGGTATGAAGAATACAGAAAAGTTCTCTTAGAAGAAATGAAAAACAATCCTCCTGTGGGAGACAGCGAAAAAGTTATAGAACTGCTGGAAAAATAAAAGGCTAAGGATGCAAATGTATATGTTGAACTTAATCAGATTAAAAAATAAAAATTGTTTCATTTTTTTTACTCTTTTGATTATGATTTTTACCTCGTGTTCTAAAGGTGAAAAAATTCCTTATTCCGAAATAGAAATTGTGGATAAGTTTTTTGAAAACTATGATGAATCTATTGTGAAAGAAAAAATCGGAAAACTAATTAAACTAAATTTAGTTCCTTCTGAGTATATAGTTTTTGGAGGCTTCCCTTGGGCATTAAAAAAATATGAAACTAAAGAAAAATCTTATAGAGTCAGTTTTGTAAATATAAATAAAGAACGGGAAAAAGGCTGTCTTATATTATTTTACAGATTTATATATAATGAACTTCATCCAAAGTATTGGGATGCATATTTATTAGACGCTAAATACATTCCATCAAAAGAAGGATATGAGGTTCATGAGGAATATTTGGGCTATAATCTCCACAACGATGGTACATGCGAAGAAGATAATACAAGATATGGAATAACATTAATACCTGTAGACGGATGGTATCCATCTGATACTAAAGTAATACCAATGTATATTTTATCTTTCACAGAAGAAAAAATGATATTCGATGTACCAACGGATGATGAATACTTCCTTTATTTTAATTCACATTATTATGATAATTGGGTAGAAGTAGAGTAAGAAAATAAAAACGAATAAGTCTGTGAAGTAAGGGGGCGTTACGGGGGCTTAACTAAAACCATGCGCCCCCGTAAGAAAGGGTAGCGAAAGACCGCTGAAAGCGGGCTGGAGCCAGGGAGAGACTTCTCACTCAAAATAAATCTGCTTACAAAACCCGCGGCATGCTGTATAATTTAAGAAGCAGGAGGTAAGCAAAATGATGTATCCGTTTATGACACTGGAAGATAAAACCGGTATAGCTCATTCAAAAATAATAGAAAAAGATGACAAGGAAAAAGTAAAGGTATATTTTGAGCAGCCTGTGAACGGAGGTTTTAACAGTGCAGAATGCTGGCTTCCTGAATATGAATGGACTCTAAAAGAAGGCTTTTCGGAAAGTCAGATTTCTTATTTTCAAAACTTTTTGGAATCAACAGCGCATATTATTTTTGAACTGGCCCGTAACGGAGGGTTTGAAAATGCCTCAGGTTTTTAAAGTCGGCGTATATCTTGTATTTTTGTGGTTTGCAGAAGGAGTTCCTCTTGAACCGATACATGTACATGTAAGCGAAGGTGTACCATCTCAGAATGCAACAAAAATCTGGATAACAAAGAGAAAAAAGGCCTTGTTGTGCCATAATAAATCGAAAATTCCAGAACATAAACTTAATATAATAATGAAAGTCATAGAAGCCCGTGCTGATGAAATCATAAAAAAATGGACAGACTACTTCGGGCAAATTTCATACTACTGCTGATTTTTTACAAAACCCGCAGTCTTGCTGTATAATTTACAGAGCAGGTGATAAGAATGGCCAAAAGATTTATTTTAACAATATTCTTAAGTATTAGTTTTTTTTCATGTGCAAAAAAGGATATGAAAAATAACGGAGAAACCTTTATAGATAATAATAAAGGTGTTGACGTGTCTGATGAAGAAATAGTTCCTGTGAAAAAAATTAAACCCAGAATACATGAATATGACTGGTACGTTGGTGATTGGGAATGCGAAAGTACTAACTATGATTCTTTTGATTCAAAAGTTGAAACAAGTTTTTCCGTGAAAAAAAATGGAGACAGTTTTATAGTTGAACAGGTTATTGACGGAGTTAGATATGAAGGAATTTTGAAAACAAAGAAAATATTCCTGCCCGATTCTATTCCTGAATCAGAGAAAGCAAATTATGATTCAAGAGATTATATTGTTGCAGATTTTGGAAAAACAGCGTATTGGATAGGTATAACTTATGATGGTGATGAAGAATATGATAAAATAAGTCTGAATGTTGATGATATAGATGTCTACAGGTATAAAAGAAAAAAATAATGTGACGATTGATTTTGACAGAGAGATTATAACTGCGATAGTAAAAAATTTAACTTTTTATTTCTCCCTTCCAAAAAAAAAATAAAACATCTTGTTAGTAAATGTTGACAAAAATTAAGTTTAATAATAATCTATAACCAGCTTGTAAAAAGCTGATAAACTCTCTCCGATGTCTAGTTTACTAGACGGCGTGGGATGGAACTTTTGTTCTATCCCACGTTTTTTTTGCAAAAAACAGGATTTTCTGCTATACTTGCAGAATGAAAAAAACTTTGTCTGTATCAATAATTACGATAATTCTTGCAACTTCCGTTTTTTCGCTGTCAGCAAGAAAAAAAACACTTGCAGATGTAAATATCCTGAAAAAAGCCTATCCGGATCTTAAAATAGACTGTTCCTATAATAAAAAAGTAAATGATTTTATTCTCTCCATAACATTTCCGCAAAAAGAAGAGCCAGAGGAATTTTACTGGTGCAATGGAAGCATTCTTCCGGAAAACGAAGTTGCAAATAAAGAAAAATACTGGTCAATTTTTTATGATTACCCGCAGAATCTTAAAGATCCGACTGAACTCACAGAAGCCGAAAAAGAAGAGCTTAAAAATTATACAACAAGAGAAAGTCGTAAAAATGGAGCCGGAACTCCACCGTTCTTTTTTGATTCGCTCTATTCTGCTGATACGCGCGCAAATCTTGAAAAGCAGCTGGTAAAAACAACCTTTCTAGGCAAAAAAACTACAATTCATAAAAGAATAAAAGCTCCGCTTGAAAAAGTAGAAAAGAAAATCAACGCACTCGCCGCAAAAGACGCGGACTTAAAAAAATTCGTTGATTCATTAAAATCAGCAGACGCTTATTACTGGCGGCTCATTTCGGGCACAAACCGTAAATCATTTCACAGTTACGGCATTGCACTTGATATAATTCCAAAGCGTTACACAGGCGAAGTTTTCTGGAGCTGGGCACGCGATCATAATCCCAACGGATGGATTCTTACTCCGCTTTCACGGCGCTGGATTCCGAATGAAAAATTTATAAAAGCATTTGAAGAAGAAGGTTTTATCTGGGGTGGAAAATGGGCAATCTG
>JAEELR010000184.1 GCA_016282835.1 Treponema sp.
TGTAAAACCGGTGTTGTAGTATCAGCAAGCCATAATCCTCCTCAGTACAACGGCTACAAGGCATACTGGGAAGATGGTGCTCAAATTACAGAACCACACGACACAAACATAATCAACGAAGTAAATGCTGTAACAGAAGTAAAACTAATCAGCCGGGAAGAAGGAATTAAATCAGGTAAAATCGTTTTAATTGATAAAGAAATTGATGATAAATACCAGCAGATGATAAAGGCAAATCTTTATAGACCTGAATTAATCAAAGAAAAAGCTTCATCTGTAAAAGTTGTATACACACCTCTCCACGGAACAGGTGCAATGCATGTAGAAAGAGTTTTAGGCGATTTGGGCTTAAATGTAATCACAGTTCCAGAACAAAGAGAAGGAGACGGAAACTTCCCTACAGTAGAAAAACCAAATCCGGAAGAAGCACCGGCATTAAAGATGGCAGTAGAACTTGCTAAAAAAGAAAAAGCTGATGTTGTAATGGCAACAGACCCGGATGCAGACAGATTCGGAACTGCATTCCCTGACAAAGACGGAAACTATGTTCTTGTTACAGGAAATCAGATGGGTGCCTTGCTCACAGACTATATTCTGCTTTCTAAAAAAGAATTTGGAAAACTCGAGAGTGATGCAGTTTTAATCCGCTCTATCGTTACAAGTCCTTTTGTAGACAAAATTGCAGCACATTACGGCGTAAAAGTTGAAGAATGTCTAACAGGCTTTAAATGGATTGCAAATTGTGAAAAGAGAATGGAAGAAACAAAATCGGGTCACTATGCATTCGGCTTCGAAGAAAGCTACGGCTACCTTGTAGAAACAGAAGTAAGGGATAAAGACGGTGTAAGTGCAGCTGCTATGTGTGCAGAAATGACCTTATACTGGGCAAGCAAAGAAAAATCTCTTCTTGAAAGATTAAGCGAATTATACGAAATTGCAGGCGTTTACGAAGACGGCCAGATTAACCAGTACTTCCCGGGCATTGAAGGTCCTGGAATTATGAAAGGCATTATGACCAAACTCAGAACAGAAGGATTAAAAACCCTCGCAGGAAAGAAAGTTCTTAAAATCAGGGATGTTCAGAACTCTGTAGAATTTAATCCTGAAAACCCGGATGCAAAAACACCTTACGGACTGCCAAAGAGCAACGTACTTCAGTTCTTCTTAGAAGGCGGTACTCAGGTAAGCGCAAGACCAAGTGGAACCGAACCAAAGATTAAGTTCTATATAAATGCAACAGCTCCAAAGCATGAGGAAGCAAAAGTTTTGTGTGAAAACATCAGAAAGGAATTGCAGGCTATAATTGATACTGCAAGTAAATAATACAGCAATGAGTACTGATTTTCCTAAAGATAATTTCAGAATTTTCAAGGAATACAAGCATCTAGCAAAGGAATTTTATTCTGGCCGGATGTTTGTAGCCTTTGACACGGAAACAACAGGGCTTCACAAGGATTCAGACTTTTTAATTGAACTGGGAGCAGTAAAATTTAACTGCAACGGCTTAGTTGGTGAAAAATTTTCTGCCCTCATAAAGCCACCTGTACCAATCCTTGAATTAACAACTCAAATCACTGGGATTACAAACGAAATGGTTTCTTCCAGCCCGGAAGCATCCCAGGTTTTACAGGAATTCCTGCGCTACATAAATTCAAACACAACAATGCTCGTGGCACACAATGCACCTTTCGACTTAGGCTTTCTAAACGCCCAGCTTTACAGAATGAATTTTCAGCCGATTAAAAACCTATGTATAGACACATTACCGCTTGCACGCTGGGCTTATCCTGATTTCGGGAAAGAAGAAATTAAAGGCCAGTACAAACTGCAGTCACTTGCGAAACGCTTTGAAATAGATCCCGGCAGTGCACACAGAGCCTGCGATGATGCCCGTGTCTGCATGGAATTATTCCTGAAATGCTTAAAGGATTCTATGCCTAATCAAAAAGACTATGAGATTCACAGTGAGCCGGGGAACCTTTCTTCGCAGGAGAGTCAGCTGGAATTGTTTTAGGATAGGATTTTACTTAACCGCGCGGTGCTTTCACAGGATCAATCGGCGTTGACTTCTGGAACACCATGAGCGTTATACAGTTTGCATTAGTAATGCTATCGACTCCAGCCGTTCCAATTACATCTCCAAAGACAATATAATCACCCTTCTTTACTTTTATTGAACCAAGCCCCGAATATGTATACATATGCCCTGTCTTTGACTGAACAAAAACAACCTGCCCGTAGCCTCTGTAATTTCCGACATACATTACAGTGCCCGCCCTAATTGCCTTTACAGCTTCATTCTTAGCAGCAGAAAGCCTTACACCGCTCACCTTGCCTTTCATATAGGTCACTTCAGGATTCTTAACCGGCCAGACAATGCTTGAATCAACTTTCTTTGTAGAATAATTTCTCGGGTCATTGGAAGGTAAATCCGGAAGCGAAGTATTTTTTGTATCAACATAAGTAACCGGGATTTTAAGCTTTTGTCCCAGCTTTAACACAGTATCATTTTCAAGATTATTAAGCTTTTTTAATTCATCTACAGTGATTCCGTTAACTTTAGAGATTCTGTAAAAAGTATCCCCTTTCTGGACCGTGTATGTATCGTATTTTCTTGTATCACTTTTAGTTTCAGTCGCAGGCTTTATTTCATTAGAAGTTTTTACTCCGCCAGATACACTTTCCTTTTTTTCCTGCTTAACTTCAGAATCTTTTTTTACAATTAAAACCTGTCCGGCTTTTAAAACACAGTCAGTAGTTAAATTATTCAGCTTACACAGTTCATCAACAGTAAGCCCGTATTTTTTACTTATAGAATAATAAGTCTCGCCCTTCTGAACAGCGTGCTTTACATCATCAGCAAACAAAAATAAAGCACTGAAACATAAAGAAGCGCACAAAAGTTTTTTAACCGATATATTTTTAAAAATAGATTTATTCATATTGTTTTTAAAAAAAATTCCTCTTTTCATACAACATCTATTATCGGCAGGAAATATTTTACTTTAAACAAAAAAAATCGTGCCGCCTTAAACCTAAAGCGACACGACTATTCGTCGATTTATGTCATGCTGAACTCGTTTCAGCATCTCTACAAAAACAGATTCCGAAATAAGAGCAAATGTGGCGTAGCGGAGGAATGACCATTAGCACTATATATGGTGGTTTCGACCAGCTCAACCACCGTACTTCCTTCTTATTGGACATTCCCCTGTCCAACATGGAATCAGCCCATAATTACTTCAACAGTGTTTGTGCTTCCCTTTGCCTGTGGAGTAATCTTTGAAACTTCCTGTCCGTTAAGCAGAATCTTTTTTACACCGCTCTGAACATGAGATGGGTTTTTAACAGTAATATTATAAACTGCATCTCTCCATCTTCTTGTAGAAGTAAAGCCGTCCCATTCAGCAGGAATACAAGGATCTACAACCAGTGAATCGAACGTAAGTCTGATACCAAGCATATATCTTGTTGCAGCAAAGTAAGCCCAGCCTGCACTTCCTGTAAGCCATGGGTGACGAGCTCTACCAAAAGCAGAATGTTCGCGGCCCATAATGAACTGACAGTAAGAATATGGTTCAGCCTGACGAACTTCAATCTTATCGTTCTGGCGTGCCGGACAAAGTGCATTATAGAACTTCATTGCAACATCACCCTTACCGAGTTTTGTAGCTGCAACCCAAGCCCATGGATTTGGATGGCTGAATATAGCACCGTTTTCCTTAATACCCTTATATACTCTTGTCAAGAATCCAATATCATCATTTGGAGTTCCGTAAGCCGGAGCATTCAAGTGGATACCATAATCAGAATACAAATACTTATCGATAGCGTCTAAAGTCTTTTCTGCATGATCGCCCTGAGCAAGACCAGAAACAATAGCCCATGCATTAGATTCAAGATGAACTTTACCTTCTTTATCATTGTGAGTACCAATCTTCAAGCCCTTCTTTGTAATACCACGAATGTACCACTCGCCGTCCCACAATTCTTTTTCGCAGGCATCCTTAACTTTCTTCTGCATTGCTGTGTATTTTTCAATATGATCTGTTTTGTTGCAGAAGCGTGCAAGTTCAATAAAGTTGTCCAATGCCCAGTAATGGAGGAATGAAACCAGAGCAGATTCACCGCCGCCAAGGTTAAGACAGTCGTTCCAGTCTGCGCGAAGTCCCTGACAAATTCCTGTAGCACCAACATGTTCAGCAGAGAAATCAAGAATCTTCATCATGTGTTCATAAACAGTTCCCTGTCCACCGTCAGCATATCCCAAAGTAACATTAATGAAATCAGTATCACCAGTTTCTTTAACATATTCACAAATAGCAGGAACAAGCCACAAAGCGTCATCAGAACAGGTATCTTTCAAGCCGTGTACAAGAGAGCCCTTATCAGGTTCAGGTTTAACGGTAGGAGATTTAAATGGAAGTGGAGCTGGTCTGTCAGGATCAAACAATTCCGGCTCGAACAGGTGAAGTCCGTAACCGGTTGAAGTAAGTCCTCTCAAAAGCTCAACTAAGCGCTGGTGACATTTTTCAGGATTTGAGTGAGGAATACACATAGCATCCTGAGCAGTATCTCTATAGCCCAAACCTACGCGGCCACCAACTTCAATGAATGAAGAAAAGCGTGAGAAAATAACATTAACTTCTGACTGATACAAATTCCATGTGTTGAGCATTGTGTTCATATCAGCATTTGGAGTATTAACCTGTAAAGCTTCATACTTATGCTTCCACCACAAAGCCAGATCATTGAAAGCCTTATCTACAAGAGCAAAGTCCGAATACTTAGCCTTAATTTTTTCTCCAACGCTTCTGTTACCGACACCAAGCATAAATACAACGCGCAAAGTTTCTCCCGGCTGAATTGTAAATGCTTTCTGTAAACCGCCGCAGTGATTATTTCCAAGCTCGCTTGAACCAGAAAGAGTACCGTTTTCAACACCTACCGGATTTGTTTCTGTATGATAAACACCAATAAATGCATCGCGTAAACAGTCATAGCTGTCTGGAGTAAAGCTTGAAGCCATATAGTGATACATTGACGGATTGTAGAAGTTATCAACTTCAATAACACCATCCTTATAGCTTGAACCAGAACAATACAAACTCATCTGGAAGTTCTGATTATCAATTTCTACCATATTGAAAGAAAATTCGCAGTAAGAAAAAAGACTGATATTTCTAGGCTTTGAATCATTATTTTTTACAGTAACATCCCAAAGCTCACAGGTTTCACCGCGTGGAATAAAAAGTGTCTGCTGTGCAAAAAGATTTGAATAATCGCACTGGAACTTAGAATAAGAAAGACCATGACGGCAAGTGTATTTAGCCTGGTCTAAAGGTTTTCCAACCGGCTGCCATGAAATTGACCAGTAATCCTTAGAATCATTATCGCGAAGATAGACATAGTGTCCAGGCCTGTCTAAAGGAACAGCATTAGCCCTGAACCTTGTGATTCTGTGTGTCTCTGGCGATTCGTGAAACATATAACCGCCTGCATTTTGTGAAATAACAGTACCCGTTGCTTCAGTTCCAATGTAGTTTGTCCAGGAAACAGGAACATTAACACGGTCAATTACATATTCACGATTTTCATTGTCAAAATATCCGTATTTCATAGTAACCCCTTAAAATTAAATTAAAAATCTCTACGATTATAACATACTTTATGAAAAAAATATATAAGATTTTTTTAATATTTTTTAAACGAAATTTTATACTAAAAGAGAGTATGAATCTAAAAAAGAGTAAGTTACTTCTTGTCCCGGCTATCCGGGGTTTCATTGCTGTGCAACGGCTCCGCCGCCCCTACTATCCGGCGTACGGTCCCTGAGCGGTTCCTGAGCGGCGTCGAAGGACGGAGTCGAAGGACGGAGTCGAAGGACGGAGTCGAA
>JAEELR010000185.1 GCA_016282835.1 Treponema sp.
ACCATTTATAGGCTGCTCAAAATACACTTTCACTGTTTCCTTGCCATCCTTTTCTATTACGTCTGAATGAGCAATTCCAGTTTTATCTTCAAGTGTCATAAATGGATACATCATCATTAAGCCTCCTTGTATAATTAAAGTATATCATACAATCAGAAATATAGTAAGAAATCTGTTTTATAACTGTTTAGTTAAAATACCGAAATAATCAATATGTTTGACTTTATTTAAATAATTTCTTATACCCCCTAAGTAAATCCTTTAACGAACTAAATTTCCATACTTGAGGACATAAAGGAAACAACATAAAACAGAATCATTTCAAAAACTCATATTCAAACAATGTTGGAACGATTTCTGCATTATAATATTCCTTGCAAAGTTCCTTCATTGCCTGTAAATCTGAATGTACCTGAATGTTATTATACACCGTTTTTCCAGTCATTTCATCGGTATATGATGTATCTATTTCTGCAAAGATTTGATAAATACCGTAAGTTAATTCTTTCCTGTATTCTTTTGTTTCTTTTACATGATTTAACAAGGTCGAATATAATTCGAGAATTGTCTTTTCTGTTTCGTTTGCCTTTAAATTTTTTATATCTTTTGAAGCAATTGTCTCGCCGTTTGTTGTATCCAAACAGAGTTCATTTCTATAAAAACGCCCATCTGAACCTGTAAAACTACGACAATGATTTTGCATTTCTATGCAAGTAAACAAAAGACATTTCAAAAAGAAATTGTTTAATTTCCCATTTTTTGCGTCAGAAAAAAATGTTTCCGCTTTATCGGCGCTTTTCATAATTCTTGCTCTTTCTGTCCATTCTCGGTTGTAAGTTATGTAACGACTTGCAGCGAACATCGGCAAAGACTGCATATAATTTGTCGTCCTTACATAAAAACCATGTCCATCATATTCCCCTGTACGCAATAAATGGACACTAGCATCTGGGTTATCAAAGTTTGCACCTTTTACGGCAAGATAAGCTAAGATATTGCTATTAAAATATGGGGTCTGTGAAATTGATGTTCTATCCTTTCCAATTTCAGTTCCATCGAAATCCAACAGAACTCCGTTCGCTGTATCTTCATACTTTCTTTTGTCGTAGTATTTTTCACTGAAAAGGCTGAAACATTGTTTGACTGGCAGTTTCACTTCTTCCAAAAGGCAATTTTCTTTTTCGTTTATATCGAACCCTTTTATCTCAAATTCTTTTACATCTGAATTTTCATTGCTCCATAATGCAGGCATCGATATTTGTGTGGAAATGTCTTCGGTTAAAGGCATATCCATCAAGAAATTTTTTATTTATTAAATGCTGAGCTTTCCAATACTTTACAGGAGAAAATACAATATAACTGTCTGTATCTTGACGGAGATAAAACTTAAAGGCAGACCAAATAAAAGCGTTTCCCAAATCATTTGAAACTGTGCCTTTGACTTCCTTTTTCATTTCCGTAACTACATATGACTGTTTCCAGGCAGATGATTCTTTTCCTTTGCCAGACTTCTGATGTTCGATGGAAGTTGTTTCGGCATACGGTGGATTTTCAAAGAGGATAATTGTACATTTCGGATTGTCAATGTACTGTTTAATAACTTCATTTTCCACATATTCTTTTGAAAGTGCGTCCGCACCGTTTACAAGGCCTGCATTGAAAGTTTCTTTTGTTTCAGTAGGCGGAATAATTGCCTTAACTTTTGAACCGATAAGTTCCTGCAACACTTTGTATTCGTAATACTCGATTGTAGAAACAATGCAGTGTTTTAGTTCTTCATCAGTCAAGGCACTTTCCAAATTACCAGTCCCAGCACAGCGGTCAAGAATAATGTAATCATTACCTTCAGGAACTCGGTCAATAGCTTTTCTTACAAGCTCGGCTGCTTTCTGGGCGTAAAGAGGGTGGGTGTAAAAAGCACCTAGATTTTTCTTTAGGATTGTGTCATTAAGTTTATCCATAAGATAATTAAACTTGACGTTTGTTTCACCTTCGTAAGCATAAATATAATCTTTGAAAACTGTCGGATTTCTGATTTCTCCGATTGTTTTATGTTTGCCTTTTTCATCGCCAAGAAAATCTTCTTTTCTTGCGGTTGGCTTTACTTTATAAAAGGCAGAAGCCCAGCCGACAATACAGTTTTCATCAATGTGGATTTTTGTAAAATCATTTTCCTTCAAAAACGCGATTAAATTTTCTGTTTCTATTGATTTTGAATAGTCAAATATTTGTTCTGGTTCGCCACCGATAAAGCCTGAATTATTTTTTGAAGCACCACCGTTATATATTTTTTCTATGAATTCAAGATAATTCTCTGATTTGTACAAATATGATTTTGTTGAATTTAAATCTACGATTACAATGTTTGCAGGAACAGGTGTTCCTTTTATTCTTAATGCAGAAAGATATTTTATACATTGAAACAGAACTTCATTTAAATCTTTTACGGAAAGTTTAAATTCAATTAAATTTCCGTTTAATACTCCGTCATTATTATTTGCAATAATATCTTCAACTGTTAAATTAGGATTTATTCTTGGCAGGAACTGATTATAAAAATCTAACTGACCGTCTTTTTCAGATGTATATTTTTCAGACATACTTTTCTTCCTTTTGTTTTTAAGAAATTTGTATGTCCAAAAATTTTAAATACTAAAATTCTTCCGGCTCAGTGAGCCGTGGGCATAACAACTGGTTGTACCGCAGCGGGCTTGACCCGCTGTCGGCTACGAACCTTTGTTATGCCTTGTTACTACAAAAATATTTCTTTTAGCGGCAGCACCGACTGCCGCGTACAATAGATTTACTTCAAGAATTCATACTCAAATAATACTGGCACTATTTCCGAATTGTAGTAAGTCTTACACAATTCTTTCATTGCCTGTAAATCTGAATGTACCTGAATGTTATTATACACCGTTTTTCCAGTTATTTCATCGGTATATGATGTATCTATTTCTGCAAAGATTTGATAAATACCGTAAGTTAATTCTTTCCTGTATTCTTTTGTTTCTTTTACATGATTTAACAAGGTCGAATAT
>JAEELR010000186.1 GCA_016282835.1 Treponema sp.
TTAATCGATGAAGCAGCACAGGAACCGGCAGCAGAATTAGCAGAAGAACAGGCAGCAGAGACAGCAGAGCCAGACAGACTTGACGGTGAAGATGATATTCCAACTGTTGATGATTTAATCGGTACGGAAGAACTTCCAAAAGAACAGCTGGATTCTAATCTGTTTGACATTGCAACATCTACATTAAAGTCCTTTGCTGATGTTGTTGACGATAAAACAATAGATCCAGAAAAACGCCTGACTATAAGTCTGTTTGAAAAGCTGAAGAGCTTAAGTGATTTCTTACCTGAAGATAAACGAAAAAGCTTCCTTGAAAGCAAAGCAAATTTACAGCTTGAGTATATCATTGGAAAACTTTCGGGTAAAAAAGGACTTTTGTATTCTGCAATGAAACTTAGGGCAGAAACTAATCTTGAACAAAGGTATGATGAAGCTAAAACAGGAAAAGAATTGGCCGTGAAGGTTTTAAATAACATAAGTGATATGGCTCATTCTCTTCCAAATCCTGATTTATCTTATTCAATGACTTCTGAACTGAATAAAATAATAGAAAAATTAAAAATTTAATAAAATTTTTTCTAACTTTTGGATAATTTGTGCGAATTTTCGGTAGAGATTATATAGGAGGTTTTTTAATCTCCTGTATCAATTTCTATCGGAGATTTTATCTTGAAAAGATTTTGCCTGTTATTCCTTTGTCTCACCCTTTGTAATTTATTGTTTGCAAATTCCTATGCAGCAATACAATTTTCCAAAAATGAATCCTATGTTTTAAAAATAGAAAGTTCTCTCGCTAATCTTTATTGTGTCAAAGCTGATGAGTTATCGAAGGTTTTTATTTCCGGGCTGAATTCAAAAAAATATACAGCCGTTCATTCTTTTTTATCTTCTGATTATTCGGGCTTTATTCTAAGCAATGAAAATTTGAAGCAATGTAATGAGTTTTCACTTTTATATAAAGAATCTGGAAATGAGTTTAAGCTTTTAACTTTCAGCATAAATAATTTTTATGAAGCGTATGACTCAATAGAATTTTATTATTTGACTGAAGGTATATTGAATGTATTTTTTAGGGCAGGGGAAAAACTGATTCTCGTAAAAATAGATTTAGGAGAAGGTAATATTTCTTCGACTGAAACTGTATTTGAAAGCAGTGAGTTCTGTGCGTTTAATGTGTATAAGGGAAAACTGCTTGTAACTTCACTATCAAGTGATACGATTAGCTTTTTATATGAATCAAATAAAGTATATGAATTTGTATTGCCGGAACCTGCTGCTGCTGAGTGTTTTAAGCTATCAGTTGTTGATGAAAAGATTTATTTATTTTTATTTAACACAGATGATTCTTTCGAAATGTATAAAGCTGAATACGATTCTAAATTTGCTGTAGAAAAGATTTGTTACAGCGCTTTCAATGAATTAGATGTAAATCAAATTTTGGATTTTTCTTTTGTTACTGATTTAGATTTCCATGAAGTCTTCTATTTAAAATATCAAAGCAAAAATGATTCTCCTGAGAATACAGCTTTTGTTTTATTCACAGCTGAAAAAGTGCTTTATAAAAGTGAGGAAGGGTTTGACTGTTTTATAAGCTGCCTTGCAGAAGACAATAGTGTTTTCTTTTTATCCAGAGAGAATGGGCTGGAAGAAATTAAGTTTGAAATTAACGGCAATAAATATTTTATATCAACACAAAACTTTGAATCCAAAGATGATTTTATTTATCTGAGTCCTGTTTTCTATAAATACAAACTGCCTTTATTTTATGACGTTAAACAAACGAATTTAGTTTTTTTTGAAACCAGAAAGAACGAGTATTTTTATAAGCCGCTAAAAATCCAGAATAATTTTTCCTTAAACGAGGGGGCTGGTTTTATTCAGTCAAATTTCTTTAACGGGAAAAGCTTTTTGTTTTTTCCAAATGAAAATCAAATTGTCAGCCTGGAGTACTAAAAATGAAAAAGTTTGTTTTTGCCCTATTCTTTATATTTAACCTTTACACTTTATTTGCAAACACAAGTAACAAAACCATCTGTGAAAGTAATGGAGAAAATGAAATCGCTTTGTCCTTCGAAGGTGGCAATATACTTGTTGTGAAGGGTGAAGAATATATTGTTTATACAACTTCATCACTGGAATCCTGTAAAGTAACACCGCTAAAATTCATTTCAAATAATTATTATGTAGACAGCGAAAGTTTTCATTTTAATCCTGAATCAGGCTATTTCCGTTACTGCGTTGTTCTGGGTTCTAAATATGGAGATTATTTTTCTGAGATGATAGAAATTCAAGGAAAAATCATATCATATTCTCTTTCCAGTTTGTTTAATTTTTATCTCAATAACAATTTAAATAAATCTGAAGCCTGTCTGAGTTCATTGGATCTTTTAAGAGTTGATTTTTCAGATTTAATGTTTTCTATTTTTAAGGATGCGAAACTTAATTTTTATTACAATTCACAGCTTGTCGAAGAATATGAATTTACACCGTCTTCAGATAAATCTTTAACTATTGCAGTCAGTTCTTTCCGCAGCTATCTGTCTAAGTTTGATAATGATACTGGTTTAAATCTATTCAAGTTCGAATTGACTATAAATGATAGAGAAAACAGCTCCATTCATTACACGCAGAATGTTTTTATCGATTCAAGAAGTCCTGAAATCAAAGTGAATGAAATTTCTGTCTATAAAGATAATGATTTATTCGGCTATGTATCAGTTAATGTAAATGAGAATAATTTTGATAAGAGCATAAAAGTTTATTGTACTGTGACTGAGCCATACGAGCAGGTTTTGGAAAGCACTAAAACAAATGAGTCTGATTTTGATTTTATTTTTACTCAGGGAGGCAACTATAAAGCAGAAATTTATGTTGAAGATTATGCAGGAAATAAAAGTGCAATACAGAAAATAAATTTTAGTCTTGTTGAAGATGAACAGACTGTTTACTTTCTGGCAAATGAAAATTCCTGGCAGAACAAAAAACGGTATACCCACCAGGTGTTTAATCCCAGAAACGAATTTAAAATCACTTCGGGAGAATACAATCTTTATAACGCACTGGAGCAGGAGCCTTCTTCTTATGTAAATACTAAAATAGTAAATGTCAGCGCAGAAGGTACTTATAAAACTAAATTCCGCTTTAAGAATAAAAATAACCAGACAATAGAAACAGATGTACTTGATTTGAAAGCAGATTTCACAAAACCTCAGATTAAAAATTTTTCCGGCAATAAAAATAAAAACTACTTTGTTGTAGAAGTGCAGGATGATTTAAGCGGAGTCAATTATTCGACTTTCAGATGGACTGTTGATGGCAGAAACTGGAACTACGGGAATAATATTATCCTTAGTGACGGTTCATATTCTTTGTTATGCGAGGTTGAAGATTTTGCAAAAAACAAAGCGCAGAAAAGTGAAAATATTGTAATTGATACTTCAACGCCTGAAATTAGTTTTGAGCTTACAGAATTTACAAATTCTAAGAACATAAGTTTATCCGATTTTTCTGTTACAGATAAATCGGCAACGGACATAAAGCTGAAATTCTATGAAGATTCATACCCTGTACTTACGCTTGATTACAATGGTGAAAATGAAATTCCGCTTTCTTTAACAAATACAAGTGAAGGCAGACATTTTATACGCGTTGAGTTAACTGATGATATTGGAAACTGCTGCTGGTGTGAAAAAGAATTTATTGTCGATTGCACAGCGCCTGTAGTGAGTGAGGTTTATTTTGAGAATGAGGGCTTTGTTTTTGGCAATAAAACTTTTGTCCGCTTAAGTTCCACTCAAATAAGTCAGAATAATATTTTCTGTAATGTAACTGCCAGCGATAATTACGGAAATGAAAACCTTACGTTCTATATAGAAAATAAAACTAATGGAAGCAACTTCAATACTGAGGCTTCCCGCTTCGGCTTTAATTCCTTTGCGGAAGGGAAAAATGTTATTTATGTTAAGGCCTGTGATAAAGCCGGGAATTACAGTCAGGAAAAAACTGTTGAACTTTATTTAGATTCAAATGTTCCTCAAAAGCCAGTTATAAAAACAGATTTACAGAAAGCGGGCGATGAAATATATACTACGTTTAGAAAAGCTCTTTGCCTGAAAGTTAGTCTCCCGTTTACTTCGGTCTGGACCAGTTCAAATTTAAAATATGAGTTTTATGAATGCTGTGGAAATGCTAAAACTGATGTTACAAAATTCTTGAAGCCTTCTATAAATGTTAATGAAGCTGTGACAGAATTTAATTTTACATTTACAGAATTTAATGCTTCTGATTCACATTATGAATTTGTTTTTTATACAGAAAGTGAAAATGGTTTTACAAGTGAACCTGCTGTAATAAAAGTAAAACTTTCACAATTTGCCTGTCCTTTTGAAGTTGAGAAATTTTATTCAGATGAAGCACAACTGTTATACCGTATAATCTGGAATTACGATTTTAATCCCTTGAAAACTAATTCGACTAAAATTGGTGAAGCGCTTTATTATTATCTGGATTATGAAAATACATTTGATTCTTCTGAAATCGAAGAAACTGATTTTGTAAAGATTAATGACTTACATTTGAATTACTGTATTGTACCGAATGAAAAACTTGAGAACAAAAAGGGAAAATTATATTTACTTCATAAAACTAATGACGGCAGCATAAACAATATATATTCATTTGAGATTAATTCGTTTGCCGAACAAATTGCGATTGAGCATGATAAATATTCTGTATTCAATTCGTCGTCTTCATCAAATGAAATTCAATTCAGGCTTACAAAAACTCTTCCGGAAGAAATTAATCATGTTTTCCTTAAGTTATATGAAACAGCGGATTTCCATAGAGACTATTTTATTCCAGTAACAGAGATTGATAACCTGCAAAGCTTTATTCCTGTAAACGAAAAGTTTATCTTTGCAGAAGTATTTTATTACTCTGATCTTATTCCTGTGAAGAATGAGTATTTTGTCATCAATGAAAATGATGCTTTAGGTTCAATAGAGGGTTCCAGTGAAAACTTTATATATGAGTATTCATTTCAAAACGGTGAGAAAATATTTAATGAAGTAAAAATAAAATTTTGTGATGACATTGCAGTTTATAAAGGAAATCAAAAATGTATGTCGCTGGAAGCTGAGGAATTTACACTTGCTGCTTCAGGCCTCATTCAGTCAGCAAAAACTGATTTTTCAGACACAAGATTAAAATTGCTTTCAAAAAGAATACAGGACTGCGAATTCTATTTTTCACAAATTGAATGTTCAGCTTCCCTGCTTATCTTATATGACTGTGAGCTTGTTTATAAAAATAAAAAATACAGCTGTTCAAAAATTGTATTATCCTGTGACGGTAAAAATATCGTTCATTCTGATTTGATTCAATCTTCTGCAAATAAAAACTGTTTTTCAGAAGTCCCGAATATTTTAATGAAGAGCTTTTATATCGAGAACAATTTAATCCACGGAGTTGAATTTGATGATTTTACCTATAAGTCTTTATCTCCTGCCTCGCCTGAAAGATATGTAGAGTCAATCATTTTAGATTTAAATGGGAGGCTGTTGTTCAGCAGTATCTTTGAAAACAGAAAGTATATATTTAATTCAGACAATGTTTTCACAATTAATTCAGGATATTTTTATAGCGACAAATTTTATGTTGAAAATGCAGAATTTAATTTTACTGTTGACGATGAAAATTATTTATTGCTGCTAAAGAATTTTTCTATAAATTCATATGGCGAAATTGACAATTCATTTATAGAAATTTCAGTTTATGATTCTGCAGGGAATAAAATCGAAGTTATTGATTCCATAAATATTTCACTTGATACCAGTTCAGTTAATGTCGATAAGGCGGGGAATATCTCTTGCTCCGGTTTATATATTTTTGCCAGCGAGACTTTTACCGTTGATAATATAACGATTTTTGAAAACGGAATCTCTTCAGAAAAAATTGAATGCTGTAACTACAATACTAATATTTTTGGTTTTTCACTCAAGGTTGAAAAAGGCCGCTTCGGAACCTATAACGGCAATCTATGTGTTTTTGTTGACAGCGGAATAATCAACTTGTTCTCTCATGACTGCAGCATCTCCGGATTGATTTTGAAACTCGGAAAAAATCCTAAGCCTTTAAATGAAATCTTTTTTGATGAAGATGTTTTTGCCGAAAGTGATTTTGATTTTGTATTTAAATTCAACACTTTTAAGCTGAATGAAAACGGCTTGTTCTGCACTGTGAATATTCCTTTACCTGCTTCTGAGTCCATGATTGGTTTTCCTGATGTTTGTTTAAATACCGATATAAATAATTTCTCTTTAACCTGTGCTGAAGAATTTTTTGTTGAAATGTTTAACTTTTCTTTTTCGTTAAAGAATGTTTCTTATTCACAGGGTAAATTGAGCTCTCAGAAAACTACTGTATTTATTCCAATTCAATTATATGACGCTGGTAGCAATAAAAATAATAAAATTGAAGTTAACGATTTAACCTTTTCATTGTCAGGACAGACTGATGAACTTTTGCTGTTTAATGATTCCAGTTCTTATTTATATAGAAATAATTATGTTGATTTAATTATTAGTTCCTGCTTAATAAAAAATGACTTAATTAAATTCGAAGCGCATGGTGAAAATGATGAAACTGAAAACTTTATATATGACATTTCAAAGATTGAATTAAATCTATACGGTAATAATGAACTCATAGGATTTGTTAATCAAACTGAAGACAGTGAAAGCGATTCATTAAATTATTTCTGTATTGATGAACATTTTATTTATCCTGAAAAGCTTGTTTTATTTAACAATGAAATATTTTTTGAAAAAGCCTATGCTTATCTAAATGATGAAAACAAAATCTATTATTCTAATCTGGATTATAAGAATGATTCTTTTGTAAAAACAACTTTTGAGGAAAACAATAATAACGTAAAGAACTCATCAACATTATTAAACAGCCAGATTGAAATTGCAGATTTTTATTCTTTTGCTGATGGTGAAAATACAGTCTTAGTTGGTGAACTGAAAAGTAATATAGAAAATTTAATCTTCGAGAATTTGCTTTGTAATGTAGTTGTAACTCCTCAGGGCGATTTCCAGGTAATTCTTAATGAGCCAGTACAGAATAAGGCGAAGTTTTATCTGCACGGCTTTGAGGTTTCGTGTGATGTAAGCAGAGTCGATTCAGATGGATTTGAGTTCAGTAACTGTAAAACTGTCTGGAATGGAAAAAATGTTGAATGCGGAACAATAACATTTGATGAAGATTTTGATTTAATTTATAGCGCAGGAAATGAGGTTAATCTCCCGCTTTTTACAGAGAATTCATTTTTTACTTTTGTACGGTTTACAGATGAATGTGTACATGCAAATTTTAAATTAGTGCTTCCTTCTATATTCAATAATTTCTCAATTACTTTTTATGATGCAGTTATATATTCTAACGGTGATTATTCTGTACCAATTATAAGTAATGAACTTGAAATAGACACTGAAGGAATAACCTTTTGCTTGAGTGAAATAAGCTTTAATTCAAATTATTTATCGATTGGAAACTTTGCAATTAAACTGAAGCTGAGTAATGAAGATGTTACGTTAAGTGTTGAATCAATCAAATTCGGTTATGACGGCACATTTTATTTAACTGACTGCAAGGTAACTCCATTCACCTTGATGGGCTTCACTTTTGCTATAGATAATTTAAGCCTTAATCCCGAGACAATTAATTTCAGCGGCAAAGTTATGCTCCCTGAATCTGCGCCCGGCGTTTTATCATTGATGGTTGTTAAAGCCGAAGATTTTATTTTTGACTGGAACGGAAATGTAATAAAAGGAGATTTGTTTGCGGATGGACTTTATACACTTCCACTATCACAGGGAATCGATTTAAGCTTTACAAACTTCGGTCTGACTTTTGAAAACAATATTCCTTCCATAATTTTTAATAAAGCTGAACTGGCATTTCTTGGTAACAGTTATGTTGAATCAGTTTCTGTTTCTGGGGTTTATCTAAACATTATCGAAAATAAATACAGTTTTGAGAAAGCGAGAGTTGAATCGAATTTTCACAAGGAAATATGCGGAATTGATTTTGCCTTTAATTCTCTCGAGTTTAATTCCGATTTCGATTTTACCTTTTGTTGCAGTGCAAAGTTTACAGGTGAAAGCTTTCCTGAATTCCTGAAGGGGAGTGCAGTTACAAGTCTGCAGCTTTCAATCAGTTCACAAGGTGAGCTCTTAGACCTTTGCTTTGAGATGAATAATTTAAACGGAATAATTTCTAAAGAAATAAAAGCCCTGACTTTAGCAGACGGTTACCTGTGCTTAAAGACTGACGAGAACCATCATTTTATTCTTGATGTCAAAGGCGATTTAGTATTTTCATCACAAGCTCCAGTCGGTATGCAGGGAATTGTTGTCGGAATCGATGAGTTTGTTTTCGATTGTAATGAAATGAATTTGATATCGTTTAAGGCATCTTCTGAGGATATAAAATTCTGTCTGGGAGGAATGAACTTTACTGATATAAATATATATTTAACCTGGACAGAAGATTGTGAAGATTTTATTCAAGTACAGGGCAATATAGTTTTAAATGAAAACTTCCCGCAGCAAATTGCGAATTCAATAGTTACAATTGAAGATTTTATCATCACTAAAGATGGAAAAATTAAATCACTTATTGCTGATTATTCTACAACTGAACGCAGCGTTTTATATGATGGAGTTTATTTAGAATATCTTGCGCTTGGCTTTGTTGTTGATAAAGATAAAATCGAGTTCAGAGGTGTTGGTGAAGTTTTATTAGATGAAAATAAATTCGTACAGGGAATTGGTGGAACTACAGGCACTGTTGAGTTAGTATTTAATGAAAATGGTCTTTCATATCTTAATGGCAGTGTATGTCTTGGTGATTTCAATTTATTAGATACATTTGATGTAAGTGGAGCAGAATTAAATTTTAGACTAAACAAAAACTTATTATTAGATATAAATCTCCACGGGACATTCATTGTAAACTGCTCAAAGGAAAATATCTGCGGCTCCTTATTTAATGGCCTTACAGTAAATGTTTTATCCTGCAGTTTATGTTCGAATAAAGGCTTTGAATCATTCTATGCCAGATTAACCGGGAACAAATTTGTCCTGTTTGATTCCTTATGTTTCAATCAGTATTCAGTTGGAATCTCAATTGATGAACATTCAAATTTTATTTTCGATATAGACTCGAGCGTTTCTGTCTGCAATGCATTTATTCCAAAGCCGTTCCAGGATATGACAATCGAATTAAATCAGCTCGTTATTTCCAGAAAAAATGGAATCGAAAAGTTAGACTTGGTTCTTTGCGATTTAGTCAAATGGGACATTATAGATGGATTTGAATTTGAAATTGAGTCCATTCGTTTTTCTGAACAAGGTTTGGATTTTAAAGCCTTTGCATCAATAGATATTCCTAATATAAAGTGTTCAGCTAAAATCGGAGTTGATTCCTGTCATGTAGACTGGGAGGGACATGTTTCAAATGTAAATTTGGGTTGTAATCATTTCTCTATGGATGCTGGAGGTTTCATTGTTACCGTTGATGAGTTTAAGCTGAAAAATGATTCTTCAAATAATTTATTTTTAGAGTTAGGACTTGCGAAACTTGAATTACCAGAACTGAAGAATTTCTCAGATGTAGAATCAGAAAATGCTGAGAATGAAAACAACTCTAAGGAGAATAATCTGTGTGAAAATGCTGGGGATGAAAACGATGACACTGATTCAAAAAAAGATACTCAATACATTTGCATAAAAAACGCTGTAATAAAAAACGGAAGCTTTTATTGCGATTTCGAATCTACTGACTTATGTTTTGATATTGCAGGCTTTATCCTTAAGCTTGAAAAACCTGAACTTGATATAAATAACAGTTCTATTTCGTTCAATAAATGTGTACTGAAGCTTCCGGCTTTTATGGGCTCCCTTGAGCAGACTGTATATGGAATAAAGATTTCTGCAACAAGCGGTTTACAGATTACTGGCGCAGAACTTAAGATCCCTGATTTTAAAATCGGTGAGAATTTCGGGTTTACGAATCTGAATGTATCTTTTGTTTTAGATGGTGATAACTGGTTCATAGGTGGTTCCGGTTCTATGGCTATTCCAAATGTCGGTGTGATTTCCGCAAAGATTGTCTTCACGCAGGTTTCTGATGTTTACCCGATCGGTTTAAAGCAGGCTGAGTTGCAATACGAGTGTGCAGGGCTGGGACTTCCTTTGGGGACTACAGGTTTGTATTTGTCAGGAATTCGCGGAGGAATTGCTTATGGACCGCCGGAAGAAATTCCTGAGTCAATGCAAACAATGTTCGATTCAGGCTGCCGTGTTTCTCTTGGTGTTACTATAAAAGATAAATCCGGAGGCTCTTTAGTAAGGATGACTCCACAGTTCTGGATTGATATAAAAAATCCTACCTTTGCATTTCAGGGAGAACTCACAATTCTAGAAGGTTCATTAAACTTAAATGCTGTTGCCGAAGCGTCGCTGTCGAATTATGGGTTTTATACAGGTTTCAGCTTTACACTGGCTGCAGTAAAAGGAAGTCTGGAAGTTTATGTTTTCAATCAAAGTGAAACAGATAAAACTTATGTTACTGGAAACGGTAAAGTAAGTTTTGGCTTAAAGGCAGGCTGTCTGTTTAACAAAGAATTAAATTTCTTTGGTAAGAAAAAATACATTCAGATTCCGGATAAAGAATTCTGGTTCTCGGATATAAATGCTGAATTCGGTAATTTTACAAATGATACTGTCGGATTTAAAGCATGGATAAATATTCCCTGTCTGGGAAATTATGGTGTCTTCATTTCAAAAGCGGGGGTTGAGTTCTGTGATGTCTCTTCATATTCCCTGGTAAAGAATGACTCTGTAAGTAGAAATATTGTTGGCGCAGGAAATATTATTGGAGCAAGAAGTATTGTTGGCGCAGGAAATATTATTGGAGCAAGAAGTATTGTTGGCGCAGGAAGCAGTTTCAATATAGCCTCAAATGATGTTTATCTGGTGAACGAAAAATATGATTTCTATATTTCACAAAAACTCAGTAAGGTAATATTACTGATTGCTTATTCAGATGAAGTTCCTGATTTCAAGTTTGTTTCACCATCGAATAAAATTTTTGACATTTACAGCAAAGATGTTGAATCATATATTTTTGATGATTACGCATTAATTACTATCTATTCTCCTGAGTGCGGAAGATGGAATGTTGAAAGCGAATTATACTCATCCGAAGAATTGTATATAGAAGTATTTGAATATCCTGAAAATAGTTTTGTGGAAAACCTTGATGTAACATTTGATTCTTCATTTAAGAACTGCCATTTAGATTTAACCTGTTTTGAACCGGGAAGAAATGTATTGATTACCTGTAAAAACGAGGACAGAGGAATTAATTATTTATTCAAGGAATTTCAATCGGATGAGAAAAATAAAATTGAGTACGATTTTAATTTAATTGATTATCCGGACGGAAATTATACACTCAATGTATACGACGGAAATGAGAAATACGAAACTTCAAGCGTTTTATATAAAAAGAGTTTTAATCTCAAGCGAAAAACAATTGCTTTATTGCCTGCAGAAAATATTCGGGTTTATGAAATCGAAGAAGGAAAAATTCAGGCAGAATGGGATAATCCAAATGGAGTCCTGGTTTCTAACTGGGAATTAAACTATTCATTTAATGAGAATGAATTTCAAACACTGAATCTCGGGCAGTTAAATAGTTTTAGATTTGATTCAAAAGCTGGTGCTCTTCTCAGGTTTAATCTATGTGCTGCAGGTCCAAATGGTGAAAGAAGTTCCGTTTCAAAAACAATTGAATACAAAGTGGGGCGAAGAGAATCTGTATATAATCTCCCGAAGTTTTTGGATGCAAATAAAAAGCTTGAAGTTGAAATCGGGAATACAACTGAAACTGCAATTGATTTTGAAATTGAAAATTACTCCCCTGAATATGAAGATTTTATTGCGGTGAAGGTAATAAATGTTTGTGATGTTAATGATAAAGAAATTGAAGAAATTTCTGTGTGGTTTAAAAATGAGGTTCTAAAATTAGAAAAAAGCAAATCAATACCATTGAATATTTTTGCTTCACCAAAAGCTACGTGCGGAAATTATTTTGTAAAGCTAAGAATAGAAAATATTAATAATATAGATTGCTTTGATGAACGGGTATTTAAGGTCGAAGTTACAAATCCTAGACCAATTATAAAAACTCTTTCTAAAACAAGAATTATAAATGGAAAGAATTCGTCTTTATCTTTGTATGGCGCAAATTTTTACTCAGGCTGCAGGTTTTATATTGATGACAAAGAAGTTTATGTTATTCAGACAGAAGATTCTTCGCCTTCGTATAAAGTTGTAAGACTGCCGGAGTTTGAATCTTACGGCATTAAACAAATTGTTGTTAAAAATACTGATGGAAAATCAGCAGCTTTTGAATTCGAAGTGCTTCCTTGTGAATGGAATGTCAGTTTCAATTCCTATGAGGTAAATCTTTCTGCTGGTAAACAAACTGTGCTATGCGGAAACATTTTTGATTCAGAAAACTGGGATGAAGCATATGATTTTACTGTACTGGAATGTCCTCAGGAAATTTCTGTTTTCTATAATTCGCTGTTGTTTAATAATGAAGAATACATTGAACTTGTTTTCTCTCTCGATAAGTATCTTGCACCTGGCAGCTACCCTGTGAAATTGAAGTATTCAAAAAATAAAATTCTTTCATTAAATATCAATGTTGTCGATTTAGAAAAGAATTATGTAGTTGAGAAAAATCCTTACTGTAAAATCGACAGATTGGTTCCTGGTGTTGCCGATGAACTTTCAACTGTTATTATTTATGGTTCAAATTTTTCTGATGCATCTAAAGTTAAGTTTGGTTCTGTACTACTTGATTGTGAATTTGTAAATGAAAATACACTTACCTTTGTTGTTCCAGATGAAAGTGAATCTTCATTCGTGAGTGTTTGCAATGAACATTTTGAAAGCGAACAGAAATTATTATCCATTCGAAAAAAGGGCTTTGCAATTTATTCAAATGAATTAAATAAAAAGATTAAAGTCGGTGAAGAGAAAAATATTGTTATTAATAGTGTTGGTAATGTTTCTAAAATTCATCTGAGCGCTGTTTCTTCTAATCCGTTTGTTAAGGCCTCATTCGAAAAAAGTGAAATCGATTGTAAGGATTCTGCAGTATTAAAAATAGCTGTCTTAGATTCTATAATCAATCATTTAGACTCTAATGAAGTAATTGTTCAGGTAACTGCCATTTCAAATCATATCGTAAAGAAACTTGAATTAAAGATTCTGATTGATGAATTGGTTTCGATTTCCAATAATTTTAATTGTCTGGCAAATGTCGGAAGATATTATGAAAACATTTTCACCCTGGAAGGAACAAATAAGAGTGCTGTATATCGTTTATGTTCTGGAAATTTGCCGCAAGGACTATCACTGAATAGATTCGGAAAACTTTCTGGTACGCCAGTTAAAGCAGGAAGCTATAGTTTTACTATTGAAGCTGCTTATAATAAAAAGCTTATTACAAAATCATTTACGATTTATGTTGAATCAAATGGAATTACAAATTCTTCTGCATCGGGTTTAAATAATAAATATACTGATTCAAATATTCCTTCTACAAAAAATAAGTTGTGGAATCTAAGTGACATCAATTCTACTCTTCCGCTACAAACAATGGACTCGTTTATTTTTGTCGCAAATGAAAATGAATTATCAGCAATTAAAATGGATGGAACGGTTGCATGGAAAAATCGATTTGATGCCAATATAAATACATTTTGTATCTGTGGTTCTTATATTTATGTTCTCTGCGCTGATTCAAAATTGCATTCATTTAATTACAATTACCCGGTTTCTATAAATGTACGCGAAGAGATCAGCTCTTTAGTTTTTCATTCAAATTTGATTTACGCATTTAAGAATACAGAAATAAATGTAATTTCACCTGTAACCGATGAATTGATTAATATAATTTCACCTAATCAGAAGGAGTTGGAATTATTTGAAAAGGATTTTGTTTGCATAAAGGATAAACCGTATTTCATTAATGAAAATTCAATTGCTGAATCTTTATCGCTTCTCCCGATTTATGAAAGCCTTGTAGAGAAAATAATTTCGTGCATGAATGATGATGAAAATATTTTTATTCTTACAGATAAAAAAATAGTTGTCCTCGATTTAGATTTTAATTTTAGCAAGGAATACAGTCTTGATGATTTAGGAATTGAAACCGGAAAGAAAAATCAAATTTGTGTTTCAGATAATTTCTTCTATATGTTGATAGATAATTGTTTCTATTGCTTTGACAAAAATACATTCGCATTAATTTATAAGGAATCAAAGGTCATAGATTTTTATGCTGGTAATGAAAAAGTTTTATTGCAAAAACAGAATGCACTTACTGTTATAAATTCATTTACAGGAAATAAACTGTGGTCATTTGAAAAATCCTGTACCTCATTCTTTGCCTATAACGATTTTATATTTGCTGTTACAAATGAGAAAAATTTATTCTGTTTTGCAGGCGATTCAAATGCATACGCACCAACCGTTGAACTTTATAATCTAAGTGAAAATACTCGTATTCCTGTTTCATCAGCTGCAGAAAATGAGTGGCTTGGCAAAAGGCCTTTACTAAAACTTATTGGAAGCGACTTTGACAGTAAATGTTCTTTGATTAGATACAAGGTTAACAATGGCGAGTGGAGAAATTATATTGAGCCTGTAGTTCTGCCAGAAGGTGAATGTGATTTTTCATACGAAGGTTTTGATACCCAGAACAAGAGTAGTGGAGTAAACCGAATTCATTTCAAGGTTGATGTATCCAGCCCGAATACTTATGTGAATATTCTGGGAAATGACTCTTCTGTTATACAGAATGAAAATGGCGTATGGTATTCGAATCCGGTTAAATTATTATTCAGCGCAAAGGACAATCTTTCTGGCGTTGAGAAAATATTTGTAAACGGAAAATTCTATGTTAACAGAATAGTTTACGACAGAGAGGGTACGTATTTATTCGATTATTATTCAGTTGATAAAGCAAATAATCTGGAGAAAATTAAAACCTTAAAGTTAAATCTGGATTTTAATCCGCCTGAAGTTGAATACTCTGTAAGTCAAAATGAATCCTTTAATGTTCTAACTCTCACTGCATTTGATTCAGCTTCCGGAGTAAAAACTATTCTTTACAGAATTAATGACAGTGAATACAAAGCTTATGCTGAGCCAGTATTATTAGACAGAAGCAAATCATATTCAGTAGTTTTTTATGCGGTTGATAATACAGATAAAAAAAGTGAATTGCAGAAAGTTCATTTCGAGGCCGATTTAGTTTCTTCCCCGGCCAGAGTAATTTCTTCCTGCTCAGTTAATCGCAATCCTGCATCGCTGAAATATAAGTCAGTTGATAACGAGCAGATTCAATATGTTAACTGGGATTATAACAATCATGAATTTGTATCGCCTTATTCAATCAAACTTTCATTGTGCAGTAAGTCGAAAGTATATCTTGTGTTCCATACAAAACAAAAGAATCTGGATGGCTTTAAGGAATGCTTTAATCTGTCGGTAAGAAAATTCATTCCGCAGGAATTTATTGATAACAAAATAATCTATATCTATGAGAAAGAAATAAATGATGATGAAGAAAGCGAAGTAAGTTTTACTGATGAAAATGAACTGCCGTTTATCTTTGCAATAAAAAAATAAAATAAAAAGAGGTATTTATGTTTATAAAAAAAAGAATTTTAACCCGTGGCTGGACGTTTATTGAAACACTGATTGTTATGTCAATTGTACTGATTCTTTCAGCATCTGTTGGTTTTACTTCGATTAAGCAAATTGATAAAGCCAGAGTTGTCAGCGCAAAGTCTCAAATCGAAAGTTTTTCTCTTGCCTTGGATTCCTACTATCTGGATACGGGCACTTATCCGTCTGAGAGTGAAGGTTTGGAAGCGTTATACAGTTGTCCGAATTCGACTGAGAATTGGGAAGGTCCTTATCTTTTGAAATCACTTCCAAATGATCCGTGGGGAAATCCCTATGTTTATTATAGTCCGTCTCCAGAAGGCAGCGATTATGGAATTTGTTCCTATGGTAAAGATGGAATTGAAGGAGGGGAAGATTATGACAAAGACATTTTATCCTGGGAATAAGAATGCTTTTACAACTTATGAATCTCTGTTTTGTATTCTGCTTACAGAGCTATTTATTTTCTTTCAGTTCAGTTTCATCAGAAATTATAAAAAGAGTATAAATAGAAACGAAAGAGATTATGCAAATTATATAGAGGAAAAAAATAATTTCTTTTTGAATCAGTTAAAGGTGAAAGGGCTTTGTATAGATGAAGAATAAATATGTCCGTGCATTTACAATGATTGAATCTTTAATCTCGCTGGAAATAATTTCAATTTGCTTCAGTGTTCTTTTTCTTTCATTGATTAAATCAAAATCAAATTATTTTATGAAGGAAGCACTTCTGTATAGAAAAATGAATTCGGAAAAATTTTTAACGAAAGCTCTTTCTAATGTCTGTATCCCGTATTGGAAAAATGATTTTTGTTTTAATTATTCAACGACTTTTATTGAACTCAATTATTATCATAGCAATCCCAATCTTAAGATGATTAATTTACCGGATTATATCTCGCTTCAAAAGCTTGAGCCATTAAAAAATAAGGATAACTATTATGGCTTTCTCTGCAGTTATTACATTAAAAATCACGATGAGCTTATAACGCTTGTTGTTCCTTTTAGAAGTATTCCTTTTGGAGAATAGTTCATGAGTTCTCATATTTATATTCTGTTCATAAATCTTATTGTATTTTTTTCGGTCTTAGGCTTTTCAATATATCCTGTTAAAAAAAGTCTTATAGAAAACAAAAATAAATTATTTTATATGAATGAAGCTGATAGGGTAGTCGATGATTTAATTACTAAACTAAAAAACGACAGGACATTTCCTGCGGATTCAAAATTTGATGAAATCTATAAGGAAGAACAAAATACCAGCGGGCTCTTTTCCTGTAAAATTGAAAGTCGTTCTTCCTGCTTGAATCTAAACGCTCTTCCTAAAGCTTTTGTCCTGAATACATTTAAGCACAGTATGACACAAGAGGGTCTGTTATTATTTTCTACAAGGGAGAAAACTTTATTCAATGAAGAAATTATAACTGCTTTGTTTTCGCCTCCATTCGATAACTGCTTTACTTCTTATGGGTATTTTAATTCAAAGCTAAAAGAATGCAGTCCTGATGAAAAAAAATATTGTTATGATTTACCTCTCCTCAATGTAAATTTCGCTTCAGATGATTTACTAAAAACTCTTCTATTTCTGCCTCAGTTTCATGTAAAAAATCCAGAAGAAAAGTTTAAGAATTTAATTTCGCTTCGTGCAAAGAAAGAAATTAAAAATAATGAATTATTCAATTTACTTGAGCTGAGTCCTGACAGTTTTATTTTTAATATTTTAGGCTGCGAGAGTTTCTTCTGGAAGATTGAACTTAATACCAAAAATAAAAATAATCACTATAAATTCGTTTATATTATTGCAAAAAAAATAAATAAGAACCGGATAAAAACTGATTTGGTTACCAGATATGACTTTTGTGTAATAGAAAAACAATGCTTTAAGGAAAAATATGAGAAGGAGTTGTATGAATAACCATAGAATTTTATCAATGAGCGATGTATTAATCTATGTCCTGCCTGCAGAAGCTTTAGACAAAAATAATTTAAATTTGGAGTGTTATCTGAAAGAGCATTATCCTTTCACAGAAAACACGATATTCGATGTTAAAAAATATCAGAAGTATTATTTAGGGTTTGTTTATGAAAAAAATGAAACAGCATTAGAAAAAAGCAGATATTATTCTACAGTTTTATTTATTCTCTTAAAGCTTCATTCAAAGAATTTTATATATTTAGAAGAAAATTTTATTCTTTATCATTCCATACAGAAAGGAAAAGAATTTATATCAATCAATTATTATGAAGATGAGAGTTCCTTAATCAATCTCATAAAGAATAGCCTTCATGTTGAAAACGAAAAGAGTGAATTAATCAGTATTCATAATAATAATTCCCGCTTCAATACAGACAGCAAAAACGATGCAGTCACGGCTTTAAGAAAAGAGTGCCTCAACCTTCCGCCTGCAATACCAATAAATACTCTTTTCCCTAAATTAAATCGCCAGATTAAAAGTAAACGCTATGAAATTTTTTGTGAAAACAATAAAAAGTTTTCTTTGTTAAAGAACCTGTTTTTATTCCTGATACTATCAGTTTCACTTGTGCTTTGTGCCCAAAGACTTTTTGTCCAGTATAAAAGCTTACAGAAATTAAACAATGAATCACTGACGCTAAAGAAAAAGATAAATGAATTAACTAAAAGAGAAAAACAAAAGACAAAATCAGAAAAAGCAAATTCAGAAACAAATTATTTTTATGAAGTAATAATTTCACTTAATGAGATTGAAATTAATTACTTAATCAAAAGCTTTGTTCTGGAAGACTCAAAGTTAAAGCTCAAATTGTATTCAAAAAACGCATATGAGTTTTATTCAAAAATGATATCGGTTCGGATGTTTTCAAAATTAAAACTCTCAAATGTAAGTGTGAATGAAGACGGAGAAATATTTATTATCGAGGGAGATTTATGCATAGAATAATTAATGAAGGTAAAACAAAAGCCTTTTTCATTTTCACAATAATTTCACTTACTGTTCTTCTTGTTTTACTTTTTCATGTCAAAAAAAATCTTCTGGAAAGAAAAACTGAAATAACCAAATTAAATGATAAATTCATTGAGATGACAAAAAATTCTGAAGCAGGAACTGTGAAAAGTCATATTAGTACTGAAGAATTGAGTGCTTACATTTTATCTTGTGTAAAAAAAAGTAACTGCAATCTGATTAAGTATAGCTTTGATAAAGAAAAAAATAAAACTTTGCTGAACATTACTCTAGAAAGTACCATAGGAAATTTAAATCAATTTTATTATGAAATGCAAAAATATAATTTTACTTACAAGTATATAAATTTATCAGCCGGTGAAAATGAAGTGCAGGTAAATTTAAAAGTGCATCTCGATGAAGTTTCAACCAATGAAAAAGAAAGAATGAATCTTTTTTACAAAGATAATTTCTGTTTCACCAGATCAATAAAGAAAGCACCCAATCCAAAACTTTCTGTTTCTAATGGACCAATTGAAATCAAAAATAATCAAAAACTGTCAAATGCATTTCTTGTTTCAAAAGTTCTATCACCTGAAAATGAAATTTGTTTCTGGGTAAAGGATTCCTCTAACCATTTGCTTTTCTTAGAAAATGTCACAATCGAAAAGGATGAGAAAAGTCAGTTACTGGTTCTCTGTAATAATGAAAAGTATTTAATCAAAAAATAAAAAATGGAGTTAATTATGAAAGAAAAATTTTTAGTTTTTATAGTATTCGTTCTTAGTTTTACAGGCTGTGAAAGTACGAAGTTTTCAAAATCATACATAAACGGCCTGGTGTATACATATGAGAGTGAAGCAGTTCCAGATGCCCAGGTTTATATTGACGATAAACTGGTAGCGTATTCAGATTTATTCGGCCACTTTAATATATACAAAGCCCTTTCACCTAAAAATAAATACAAGCTAACAATCAAAAGCAAAGGATATCTTACTTATGAAGAAGAAATTTTTATTAATACAAATGTAAAAGTCCTGTATGTGCAGTTAAACTCAATCGAAGCAGAATTAGATAAAAAGCTGGATGAAGTGTGCGGATTGATTCTAAACAGAAACTACTCTAATGCCAGACTAAAATTGCTTGAGCTAAAAGAAAGCTATTCTGATAATGCAGAAATAAATTATTTACTGTCTTCAGTTTATTTCGCAGAAGAAAAATATTGTGAAGCAAAGGAACTTTTATACCTTGCAAAAAACGCAGATGAATCAAATGTTTACATATCCAGTTTACTTTGTTTGATTGAGAACAAGCTTCGCCCGGTAGAAGTGAGTGAATAAAGAATGTATTTAATTTCGTTTTCCTTATATATTCTTTTTTCATTGATTCTCACTGTCTGTGATATCAAAAAACTTCATGTCCCGTTATTTGTATTAATTATTTCAGCAGCCAGTTCTTTCGTTCTCAATCTATTCTTATCGCGCAGCCTGCGGAATGAATTTCTTTTTTCATCATTTTTTCTTTTTGTTCAGTTTCTATCCGTTTATTTTATTTCCAGAAAAAGGCTGGGCCCTGCAGATATGATTTATGCCTTTAATTGCGGGCTGTATTTATCTTTTGTACAAACATATATTGCACTAACAATATCAATCTGTTCAGCCTTTATATTTCTAGTGCTCAAAAGAAAAAATAAGTTCCTGCCGTTTATTCCATTTATGTTTGCAGGAACTTTTTCTACAGTATTGTATTCATTACTGTCAAAACGGGAATTATTACTTTTATAATAAAGAAAAGCATTATTGAGCCGGTAAACAATGTAAACACTGGCTCTATAAGTTTTATTATTACCGAAATAAATTTATTAATCTTGTCTTCATAGAATTCATGTATTTTAGAAAAAGCAGCTGTAATATTTCCTGTTTCAGAAGAAATTCGAATCCAGGTTAAAAGTTCACCCGATAAGAGATTATTTTTTGCGAAAGAGTCATATAAACTTTCACCGTAAGAAATATCCTTTCTTATACATTCGATTTTATTTTTAATCAGATTATTTGAAATTACATTTTTACTCACGCCTAAAGCTTCATCCAGCGAAATATTTTCCGAAGTTAAAATTTCTATTGCAAAAGAAAAATTGTACATATGCCAGTTCATAATCATTTTATTTATCACCGGAAGCTTAAGCACAATCTTGTTCATGAAGTTTTTTACAATATCTCTTTTTCGGGATTCATTGATTAACAACAGCAAAATACAAGCAGACACCAATAGCAGAATAATAGTCCAGAGCAGTGAATTAAATGAGACTAATTGTATTTTATTTGCCTCCCCAGAGCTTTGTGAAAATTCGTTTATCATTTCCTGAATTTTCGGGAAAATAAATATCTGCAGGGCAGTGAAGCTTATTAATGCCGTCAGCAGCACTAAGCATGGATAAATCAAAGCGCCTTTTATTTTTGAAATTAAATCTTTCTTCTTCGATAAATAAAATGATAGCCTCTCAAAAATTTTATTTGTGTTTCCAGTCTTGTCCGCAATTTTTATGATTCCACAGTAAAGCGGCGGGAAAAAAGCTTTCATTTCATTTATTGCCTGCGATAAGGATTTACCGCAATTTATTCTTTCAATAATTGATTTTGCAATTAAATTATTATTCAATTCTGCCATAATTTTGAGCGCGTCGTTAAAGTTTATACTTGATTTTGTAAGTTCTTTAATCTGCAGGGTAAAGTTATAGATTAATCTTTCACGCTTTTTTCGGCTTACATTTTCTAGCGCTTCTTCTGTCGTTCTATTCAAAACAAATTTCCTTTTCTGCTTCAACTTTTGTTATTTCACCATTTTTAATTTTTTCTTCGGCGCATTGTTTTAATGTATTCATTCTATTTATTTTTCTTGTGCATAAGTATTTTTCTATTTCTGCTTCACCTTTGTTTTCACTTATCAGGGCTTCAACAATTGCATCTGATTTAAATATTTCGCTTACAAGGCATCTTGTGTTTTTGTTCTTTATTAATCGCTGGGCAATTGCACCTTTTAAAACCGATGCAATCAAATATCTTTCGACTCCCATTTCACTTAATCTTTTTATTACCCCAACACTTGAATTTGTATGCAAGGTCGAAAGAACTAAATGCCCTGTTAGTGCAGCTTTTATTGCAAGTGAAGCAGTTTCTTTATCCCTTATTTCTCCAATCATGATTATGTCAGGATCCTGCCTCAAAATCCTTTTCAAAAGAACATTAAATCCCAGTCCCAATATTTCATTGATTTGTACCTGGCATACTCCCTTAATCGAATATTCAATTGGGTCTTCAATCGATATTATTTTTCTTTCTGGTGAGATTAAGTCCTGCATTATAGAATAAAGAGTTGTTGTTTTTCCTGAGCCCGTAGGTCCTGTAACTAAAAAGAGCCCGTGCGGAATTTTTATAATCTGCTTGATTATTTTTGCTTCACTTTCACTGTATCCCAATTCGACTAAATTTTTTATTTTATTCTTCCTGCCCAAAATTCTAAGGACAATCGATTCTCCGTTTTTAATTGGAATTATTGAAACCCGCAGATCAATTTCTACATTCTCTATAAACACTGTAATCCTTCCGTCCTGCGGTAATCTTTTTTCAAGAATGTTCAGCTCTGCCATCAATTTTATTCTTGAAGAAACAGCATTAAATCTTTCTCTGTCAATCGTTTCCCATATAACCAGTTCACCGTTAATTCTGTATCGTACAATAAAGTTTTCTCTTTCACTTTCCAAATGTATATCCGAAGCGTTCTGCTTTATTCCTTCCAGTAAAATCGAATTCACAAGATTTATTGTAGTGTCTTCGTTCGCAAGTTTATCCAGGTTTATTTTTTCATTCGTGTCTTTTGCAGTTGTATTATTTTTTCTTCCAATAGTTTTTGTAAGCCAGGATGAAATTTCAAGTGAATTAGTTTTTATTAAATTTATATTTCTGTATATTTTCTTTATTGTATATAAAGTAATTTCCGGCGTTTTCTCCGAATAAGCAATTGTCGCAGCTGATTTGTTTCCCTCAAGAATCAGTACATAATTTTCCTTTATAAAACTAATTGAAAACTGCTCTTTATCCTTTGGAATATTCTTGAAATCAGAAATACTTTTAGTCTTTGTCATCTAAACAATTTATTCCTTCATAAATTTTTCTCATGCGGTTTAATTTTTTATGGGCCTTGTTGTATGTGTTATCCAGATACGGAATTAAATAAATTACGATTTCACTCTGTTCCTTGGATTTCGACTTCTGCCAAATCAAGCTTTTGTTTTCATTTATTTCTTCTTTAATCAGTCCGCTAATAATCACTGGTTTCCCGGATTCAGTCCTTACCTTTGTATTAATAATTCTTTCTGATGTCGAAGGCAGTCCCGAATCTGTTGCTGCATTCTGCTTTGAGACAGTTGCATTAACTTCCATCGTTATCATGTTATCCCCCGAAATCCAGCCGTTAATTTCTACAATCAATCCTGAGGTTATCGTTTGTGTAGTGCTGCTTGTTTTCGACAGTGTGGTTTTATCCAGTTCGTATTCAATGTATCTGTAGGTGTCAGTATTTTGGAATTGAATTGTCTCTCCCGAAAGACCGGTTAAGCTTGTATCAGTAAATACATTTGCTATGTTTTGCGAAAGCTGTGAATTTAAATTTATTGCAAACTGATACCCGAGCTTTGATATGACATCAAAATTAAGTGAAAGTATATTTGATAAATCCGCATTAAAAATATATGTAGAGTCATTTGAATTTCCTGCATTTGAAAGGTCCTGTCTTGCTTCAGGCTTTATCGAGTAGTTTTTATTCTTTGTATATTGAACCACAAGTATCTGATATTTTATCTGCGGCAAAGGCTTGTCCGTGTATGACAGGAAATTATTGAAATCTTCTAATTCATTTTTGTTCCCAGTAAAAAACAAGAGATTCGGATTGTTAGTATTTATAATTTTATCTTTGGAAATAAATGAAGGAAGCTTTTCAATGAGTTCTTCTTTTTTTATATACTTTAAACTTATAGGAAATAAATTGTTTCTGGTGTCTACCTCGTTTATCAGCTTTTCTAATTCCAAAAGTTTTTGTTTTGTGCTCGTGCAGATAATTCTGTTTTTCTCTTTATCGCTTACAATGTTTACAGTCTTTAATTGCGGCGGCAAAAAATTTATGAGTCTTTCATAAGTAATGTATTTCAAGTCAAAAATTTTATCGTGCTTTTTATTTTCTTCTATATCAATTTGCTTTATGTACTGTACAAAAGTCTCCAGCTCTCTTTCCGTTCCAGAAATTACAATGCTGTTTCTCTCTTTATCTTTTAAAAGCGTTTTCGGAGAAAGCTCTTGAGGAATGAAAGCAGAAAAATCTTCTACCGGCAGATATTTCAAATTATAAACAATAGTCTTCCTTCTGCCTGCAAAGCTGTTTTTCTTTTCAGATTCCAAAATATAAAAAATCCCGTTGCTTTCCGTATAATCTAAATTTGCCTGTTCGAGGATAATATTAAGAAACTCATAGAAATCCAGATTCTTAAGGTTTAAATTTTTTATCTGTACATCATTTTGAAAAAGAAACGAATACTGTTTTTCAGTGATTATAAAAAAATCCATCAGCAAAGGTTTAATCTGTGCCTGCTCCGTTTTTATACTGAATTGATTTCCTTTTTTCTCAATTAATCTTGTTTGCTTAGAGTTTGTATTTTCAGCTTCAGTTTTTTTGTGTATATAAAAGTAGTTTTCATTTTCAGTTACTTCCAGGCTTTCATTTCCTTTAATACATAATTCAATTGCATCTTTAATTTTTAAGTCTGTAATATTTAATGAAATTGTCTGAGAAGGAATTTTTTCATATACAATAGTTTTATTAATTGCCTTACTAATTTTATTTAATACCTTTTCTGGTTCAGTTGAATTCGTATTTATGCTCAGGGTTTGATTTTCCTTATTAAATTCAATTTTAATCTTCGTAATTTTATAACTGTCATTTTCTTTTATTGCATACAGATTCGTTTTCTCGCAGAAGTTTTTCAGCGTTTTTTCTGCATCCTCAATCGTGCTGTAAAATGTATAGTTCCCTTCTACAGTTTCATCAAGTGTAATTGAAGTTTTTAATTCCCTGCTTAGAATTAGTACAATGTCGTTAATGTTTTGATTTGAAAACTCAATGGTTTTTATTTCTTTCGCATAAAGTTTCAGTGAAAGCAAAAGCATCAGAATTTCTATAATATGTAATTTTCGTTTTTCCATATTATTTATATATACGCTAACAATATATTTTTAACAAAGAAATCAAAAAAAATTTTTATTAAGACTAACATACCTATATTTTGTACAAATCCCAGTAATAAACTTGACTAGAGTCAGGTTTTAATTCAATATTTAAATATATGGATGGACTTATTTTAAGTGGCAGTAAAAATGTTTTCGAAGTTGAATGTGATGATGGGTGTGTGCGGAGTTGTTCCATTAAAGGAAAAATCTTAAAATCATCGGAAGGATATTATAATCCCTTAGCACCCGGAGATAATGTAATTGTTGAATTAAATTCAATTGAAGATAAAAAAGGTCAAATTCTAGACGTAAAAGAAAGAAAAAATGAATTTGTCAGATGGAATATTAAGAAGAAGGAACCGCAGTTAATTGCCTGCAATCTGGATTATCTTCTTATCGTAACCACTCCAGACGAACCTCCTTTTAGACCCAGATTTATTGACAGGGCTCTTGCTCAGGCAGAATATCAGAATATAACCCCGGTAATTGTATGCAATAAATATGATTTACCGGCCGGCCAGAGTGATTTGTTTCAGAATCAATTGGAGTGCTGGGAAAACATCGGATATAAAGTAATCCGTTCAAGCGCAAGAACTGGCGAGGGCATAGAAGAACTTGCAAACCTGATAGAAAACAAACTTTGTGCATTTGTCGGTCAGAGTGGAGTAGGTAAAAGCTCTATCATCAATGTTCTCGATAACACTGTTGTATTAAAAACAGGAAGTCTTTCGCAAAAGTACGGCAAAGGCTGTCATACAACAACAAAAGGAACTTTAATTCATTTGCAGCTTGATGAAGCCTTGATGGGCGGTAGAAAAGGCTGTATCGCAAATATAATTGACACACCTGGAGTCCGACGCTTTTTATTGCATGATATCTCTGCAGAAAACCTTGCTCTTTATTTCAGGGACTTTAAGCCATACCTTGGAAAATGCACTTATGGAATGAGCTGCTCCCACAGAGGAGAAAGCGGTTGTGCCGTAATTGATGCAGTAGAAAAAGGTGAACTTTCAGCAATCAGATACGAAAGCTGGCTTCGAATAGTTGAAGAACTGGAAAATAATATTTTTGAATAGAAGTGATTTTTTCTATTAATCCTTATCCCTCAAGTTATCAAAGGCACCTTCTTCATAAAGTGCGAGGAATGCATTTGCAACTTCGGGGTCAAACTGGGTGCCGGTACACTGTTTAATTTCCTGGACAATGTAGTCAAGAGGAAGCTTCTTGCGGTAGGAACGTGTTGTACTTTACCTGAGTTCTGATTATCTGTGCATTACTGTGATAAATAAGTATGACAGAAACAAGAGCAACGACACTCATAAAAACTCCGGGCAGAACCATAAGATTGTGGTTTACAATGCTTATTCCAAGACGAATAAACCGAATTACAAGAATTGCTGTTGAAAACCAAAAACCAAATTTTCCATATATAACAATCCATGTAATAAGAATAAAGGTACATATAGAAGTAAATACACCCGGAAGAGTTGCATAAGGAATTACACTATGACTAATTGTCCACATAGCGCCTCTGGAATTTCCGGCCCAGGCGTTTCCGTATTCACACAAATGTTGGTTCATATTTCATTACTCCTGTAAAAGAATTTCATACATATAATTATACGATTAAAAATTCAATATTTCATTTTTAATGTTTTTATCCGTACAAAGCTTTTTATTTCCCAAACAATTTATCCCCCGGTTAAGAAAAAGTTTGAAAATACCGTTTTTATATGCTACGATTATTTCAATTACATTAGTTTTCAGGAGTAAAAAATAAAAATGAAAAAAATTACTGCAATTATCTTTTCTTTCTTTGTGACTCTTTGTTTTACAGGCTGCTTTTATATCATAAATGAATTAACAGGATTGACGACACAATCAAACACTTCCTCTAATACTTCAAAAACAGATACAGATAAAGATGAAGATAAAGATGAAAATGCAGCTGAAGCGGCAGATGTGTTTCTCTCAATTAAAAAAGCCGTACTTGCATCAAATGGAAAATTGTATGTGTTTGGAAATAATTCTTTAACCAATCCGCGATGTAATTTGTGGAGAATGGATACTGCTACTAATGCTATGGAAATAGTAAAAACATTTGGTGAAGAAATTTCAGATATAGCAGAACTGGATTCAGGTGTTTTATTTGTTTCCCATGGTAAAACTATAAGTAAATTAAATCTTGAAAAAAACGAAACAACTGATTTTGTTGTTTTAGATGGTAAGATTCTTGCAATTGAAAATTATAAGAACGGTTACATGCTTGCAGTTTGTTCTTCAGATAAAGATGAAGATCGGATACGACTGGTTAAAAAAGCATCAGGTGATATACAGAAAATTTCTGGCCGTGATGAAAGTTTCCATTTACGTGATATAAGTAATTTTTTATATATTCCGGAAATTGATATGTATGTTTTTGATACTAAAGGACTTTCTCCAAATGATATGAATTACCTTGTGATAGATGATAATGATTCTGAAAATCTTTCTTATTATTCTGATGACAGTGTATATCATGGAGACAGCAATGGTATTGATGGTCCTTATACAGTATTTGATACAGATAGCTCTGAGAAAACAGCCAGAGTAATTGCAAGTGGAGAAGTTTTTGAAATTAACAGAAATGCTGCTTTAAGTAAAGATTACGATGAGCGAAAAAACTGGTGTAAAACTGCAGCTGGAGTTTCATGTATTCAGCATCAGGCTTGTTATATTCTTGGTGAAAATATTTATTATGTATCACAGGCAGAGGATAACTATCATGATGTGTTAGTAAAAAAATACAGTAAAACTTCTACATCAGATGTTTTTGGTTCAAAGACATTTAAAAACAAAAAGGCTGTAAGTTTTTTCTACCATAATTCCCAGTTGTATTTACTGACAAACTCAACTTATAGTGCTGATGGTACTTATGACTACAAAGTTTATCTGCATAAAATAGATTTCTAAATATTTTTTGGAAACACTCATTATTATTCTACTAAATAGGAATCAACTTCTTGACAGAAAAATAAAATAACTATATATTTTCTACATACTAAAAAACGCGGGGATGGTGGAATTGGTAGACACGCTAGCTTGAGGTGCTAGTGGCGCGAGCTGTGCCTGTTCAAGTCAGGTTCTCCGCAACATAAGGAGCTACTCATTGGAGTGGCTCTTTTTTTTTATGCACTTTTTTTAGAGGTAATTTATGCTTGCCGTTTTCGTAAACTGCGCTTCAGTAATTTTAGGCTCTTTACTTGGCCTTTTGTTCAAGAAGAAATTTACTCCCAAATTAGAAGAAGTAATTCAAACTGGAGCCGGAATCATTACCTTAGTTTTAGGCTTTCAGATGGCATTCAAGTTTCAGAATATAATCTATTTTACACTTGCAATAATTCTAGGCGGAATAACAGGAACTCTTGTTGATTTAGACAATAAAATTTTATTACTCGGCAAAAAAATTGAATCACTCGTTTATAGAAAAAATAATAAACCGAATCCTGTTGAAAATGAAGCAACTCCAGAAGATACTTCATTAAACACAGAATTAAATACAGAACTTAAAAATGGAGCCTGTGCAAAAACAAATTTCTCCTATGCATTCTTAAACTCAAGCGTTCTATTCTGCGTCGGTGCAATGTCAATCCTGGGCTCGCTAAAAGCTGGAATCGAAAAAGACTACACAATCATTTTCACAAAGAGTATTTTAGACGGCTTCATGGCAATTTCCTTTTCTGCTGCCATGGGAATTGGGACTGCCTTCAGTGCTTTTACAGTTCTAATTTATCAGGGTGCACTAACTTTATTGAGTACAGTAATCAAGCCTTTCTGCACGGAACAAATGCTCGCAGAATTAACCGGATGCGGAGGCGCATTAATTATTATGATTGGAATAAATTTAATCGGCGTTAAGAAAATAAAAACTGCTAACTATTTGTTTGCGCTTATCTTTACAGTGATTTTTGTTTTACTTAATCCGTATCTGGCTAAGATTATTCCATTCTAAAGGAATTATTCTTGCACCAGTCTTCAGCATAGCTTCCCTTAGGACATATAACCTTACAGTTTTTATCAAATGCACCTTTTTCAATATCATTAACAGAAGCTGTAACAAATATTTCCACAGTGTCTTTAAAACCTGTAAAAGCTTCTTGTGAAATCTTTGTTACACTCTCATTGAGATAAATTTTTTTAGCAGGCACTTCACTGAAGGCATGAGAAGCAATTTCTTTAACATCAGAAGGAACAGCAACAATGTCTCTCTTACCGTTAAAGAATAAAAGCGTGCCGTTATTTTGATTAATCATAAAGCCTTTCTCATATTTGTATGCTTTGTTTACAGTTAAAAATTTTTCTGAATAAGGAAATGAATTTGCATTACACGAAATTAAATTCGAAGGTATAACCAAATTCTTTATGCCGGTACAACCAGAAAATGCTTTCTCTTTAATTACAGTAACAGACTCCGGCAGGTTTATAAATTCCAGTGATTCACAGCCCTCAAAAGTTCCTTCTTCAATCTGTGTAATTCCCTCTGGTATATTAATTGATTCTAACAGCAGACAATTTATAAAAGCTTCAGCCCCTATTGATATAACCGAATTTGGTAAATCAATTGATTTTAAACTTACACAGTTTGCAAAAGCTTTTTCTCCAATCCTTTCTACGCTGTCAGGAATTTTTACAGAAGTAATGTTTCTATGGTTTTCAAATGTATTTTCATTAATTTCTTTTGTTCCTTCAGGAATTATAATGTTCATTTTATTTCCCCTTCATTAAGAGTTCGTAATATTTATCGATATAAGAATTTTAACATTGATTTATTTATATGTCTAATTTTTATTTCTTTATTGGAAAATCAATGTATTCTTCATCATCAATGTTTTCAACTTCTTCTTCGCTAGTGTTAATTTCTTTATTCTCAAAATCAAAAGTAGAATCAATGTATAACTTGCAGGCTTTAGCTATTGCTTCATTTGCAAGCTCATTGAATTTATCCATATCATAATTATCCCACTTAAAATCAAGTGTTTCTTTTGTATTTGCCTTAAACTTTTTTATTCCCAGATATTTTCCGTTCTTGTTAAAAGTTTTTACAGTCAAAGTAACAAAAGGCCTTACTTTAGATTCAGAAGGACTGATTTTAACTTTTTCTTTGTTGAAATAAAAATCAGCATAAATAAAATAATCAGTATTGGTCTGTTCGTAAGTTCTTGCGATTAATTTTTTATTTTCCTTTTTAATTACGCCATATCCTGTTGCTGCAAGTTTATCACTGTTTGGATTTATAACTTTATTTGTTTTTAAATTGTATACTTCGAGCTCACTTCTGTCTTTAGGTGTTACCAATTCAAATCCCTTTGACTTAAAGGTTTCTTCTAAAATTCTTGCAGAACTGTCAGCCCTTAAATTTGCACTTTCGTATTCAGCCCTGTCCTGTGTAAATATTTTATTCATTGAATTAGAAAATAATCCGCCTTCATCCTGTTTAGAACTTTCATTAAACGGGTCATACCATTTTACCTGTTTATTTGAATAGACACTCATTATTGTTGCAGAATTTTTTTCCTTTACCGGAAATTTTGTAGTTGTACATGAAGTAAGTCCAATAAGCACTGTAGTTATAGCAAGTAAATAAGTTTTATTTTTTTTCATTTTATGCTCCCGATTTTATAATCAATTTTTAATTTTAACTAAATAATTTTAACATAGTTTTTAATTTTTTTCTAAAAATTTATACCAAATTGTACCACTTTTTTATTGTTGCATAGACAAAACACTCAAAAAAGACATAAAATCTTTTGATTTATCTAATTATTTGTGTAAAATCACATATTTTTTTGGAGGAAACTATGAATTTAGTTTATGATGTAAGCGACAAACCTAAGTTCAAGGCTAATCTTGTATTTGCATTGCAGCAGTTACTTGCAATTATTGCAGCAACACTTCTTGTTCCGGTTTTAGTAAATGGTATTTCTGGTCAAAACTTATTGAACCAGGGAGCAGCATTATTCGGTGCAGGTGCAGGAACTTTAGTTTATATCTTGTTCACTAAGAAAAAGAGCCCTGTATTTTTAGGAAGTTCTTTTGCATTTATTTCACCATTAGCAAGTGCAGTTGCATTCGGCTATTTCGGAATTATCCTTGGTGCAATTTATGCCGGATTAGTTTATGTAATTATTGCAATCATTATTAAGTTTGTTGGAACAAAATGGGTAGACAAGCTTATGCCTCCTGTAATCATTGGTCCTACAGTTGCTTTAATCGGATTAAGTCTCTGCGGTTCAGCAATCGGTAATCTTAATACATCTAATGGCACCTACAATTTAATTGCAATTCTCTGTGGCCTTATTGCCTTCATTGTTACAACCTTAGCTTCTGTAAAAGGAAACAAAACAATGAAACTTATTCCGTTTATTATTGGAATTGGTGCAGGTTATGTTTCAGCCGTAATCTTTACATTGATTGGAATGGCAACAAAATGTGATTATCTAAAGCTTGTTGATTTTTTTCCTATCGTAAATAATTTTTCACCAGTTACATTCAAAAGCTTTATTAATTTCCCTGATTTTACATTTGTTGGCGGTATAAAGGAAGGCTTTGAAAAACTGAATGGTGCTACAGGTGCAGTTCAGCTTTTAATGCTTTTTGCTCCGGTTGCACTTGTTGTTTTTGCAGAACATATTGCAGACCATAAAAATCTTTCTTCTGTAATTGGCAAGGATTTATTAAAAGAGCCTGGACTTGATAAGACTTTACTTGGTGATGGTGTTGGTTCTATTGTTGGTTCAATCTTTGGCGGCTGTCCAAATACTACATACGGTGAAAGTGTAGGTTGTGTTGCTATCACAGGAAATGCTTCTGTTTCTACAATCATCCTTACTGCTTTCCTTTGTATGATTCTTTCCTTCATTTCTCCATTCATCGCTTTAGTTAATACAATTCCTTCTTGTGTTGTAGGCGGTGTTTGTATTGCTTTATACGGATTTATTGCAGTATCAGGTCTTAAGATGGTACAGACAGTTGATTTGAATGATTCAAAAAATCTTTTCGTTGTAAGTGCAATCTTAGTAACAGGAATCGGTGGCCTTACATTGAATTTTGGAAAGATCCAGCTTACTTCAATTGCTACAGCATTAATTCTCGGCATCCTTACAAATCTTATTCTTTCTAATAAGTGTGAAAGCAAGGAAGAAGTTAAAGAAGAAAATGCCAGTGCTGAATAGTCTCAATGCTGAATAGTTTTGATGTTTAATTGACAAATGTGCACAATATCCATAAAATAAGTGCATAAAAGGTAATTTTTATAGGAGTTAACTGATATGGTTAAAGTTGCTATTAACGGTTTCGGACGTATTGGTCGTCTCGCATTCCGCCAGATGTTTGAAGCAGATGGTTACGAAGTTGTAGCTATCAATGATCTTACAAGCCCAAAAATGCTTGCTCACCTTCTTAAATATGATACAGCTCAGGGTGGATTCATGGGAAAAATTGGTGAAGGAAAACACACAGTTTCTCACATTGATGATGTACTCGCAGAAGATGGAAAAACAGTAAAAGAACCAGGTGCAATTGTTGTAGATGGTAAAAAAATCACAATTTACAAGGAAGCTAATGCAGCTAATCTTCCATGGGGAAAGATTGGTGTAGATGTAGTTCTTGAATGTACAGGATTCTATGTATCTAAAGCTAAGTCACAGGCTCACATTGATGCAGGTGCTAAAAAGGTAGTTATTTCAGCTCCAGCTGGAAATGATCTTCCTACAATCGTTTATAATGTTAACCACAAAACACTTTCAAAGAATGACAATATTATTTCTGCAGCCAGCTGTACAACAAACTGTTTAGCTCCAATGGCTAAAGCACTTAATGATTATGCTCCAATTCAGAGTGGTATCATGTCAACAATCCACGCTTACACAGGCGATCAGATGATTCTTGACGGACCACAGAGAAAAGGTGACCTCCGCCGCTCAAGAGCTGGTGCACAGAACATCGTTCCTAACTCAACAGGTGCTGCAAAGGCTATCGGTCTTGTAATCCCTGAATTGAACGGAAAATTAATCGGTTCAGCTCAGCGTGTTCCAGTTCCAACAGGTTCTACAACAATCCTTACTGCTGTAGTAAAGAAGGCTGGAGTTACAAAAGAAGAAATCAATGCTGCAATGAAAGCTGCTGCAACAGAAAGCTTTGGTTACAACGAAGATGAAATCGTTTCTTCAGATGTTATCGGAATGAAGTTCGGTTCATTGTTCGATGCAACACAGACAATGGTTTCACAGATTTCTGATGATTTGTATGAAGTACAGGTTGTTTCTTGGTACGACAATGAAAACAGCTAGACATCACAGATGGTTAGAACTATCAAATACTTTGCAGAAAACTGCTAATTAGCTTAATGTGAAAAAAAGACCTTCTTCGGAAGGTCTTTTTTTTTTGCCCGTAAGCTGTTTTCATTGTCGTTCTGATAAAATTGGTCGGATTCTTGCTACGCAAAATCCTCCCGCACGTGCTGCGCACCTGCTTGCACGTGGGTACGATAATGAAAACAGCTATACATCACAGATGGTTAGAACTATTAACATTTTCGGGAAAAAGGCTGCGAGTGACGCAGCAGCCGCCGAAAATGCCGAGCGCCCCTGCGCGAAGGTTTGCAGAAAACTGCTAAACTAAGTTTTAACTGAA
>JAEELR010000187.1 GCA_016282835.1 Treponema sp.
AATTCAGCTTCCATTGCGTCTTTTCCGCGAGTGCCCCGACGTTCTTGAAAGTTACAGAAACACATACAAGTATATAATGGTAGATGAATTTCAGGATACAAGCCACCAGCAGTACGAAATGATGCATTTACTTGCAGACAAAAACGTAGCAGTTGTTGGCGACGATGACCAATCTATATACAGCTGGCGCGGAGCTGACTATCAGAACATAATCAATTTTGAAAAAGACTTTCCAAATGTTACAGAAATTCGTCTGGAACAGAATTACCGTTCAACAGGAACAATCCTTGCAGCGGCAAACGGAGTAATTTCTCACAATACAAACCGCAAAGACAAAAAACTTTGGAGTGGCAAAGGAAACGGAAAACCGATTGAAATTTTCATGCCATAGAATGAAACTGATGAAGCAAATTTTATAGCCGAATCAATTCAGGGAATAGCCGCAGAAGAAAAAATGAAATACGACCAGTTCGGCGTTTTAATGCGGGCAAACACTCAAAGCCGGGCAATCGAAGAAGCATTTCTTGAATCAAACATTCCATACACAATGAGCGGCGGAACAAGTTTTTTCCAGCGCAAAGAAATTAAAGATGTAATCAGTTATCTGCGAGTAATTGCAAACCACAATGACGATGTAAACTTACTGCGCATTATAAACACTCCGCGCCGTGGAATCGGCCGAGGAACAATCGAAATTATAAGCAACGCGGCGCGAGACATGGATGCTTCGCTTTGGACCGCAATCGACACAATTTTAAAAATGGAAGGTGAAAACTGCCCTGTAAGTGAAAAAATAAAGGCCGATTTGGAAAGCTTTGTTTCTTTGATAGAAAATAACACAGCCCTAATCGGCGGAAAAAATCTTGCAAAAAAAACACGCGCATTAGTTGAAGAAATCAATTATTGGGATTATCTGATTACCGAATATTCAAAAAACGAAAAAGCTGCAAGATTTAAATATCTTAATATCGAAAGTCTGATTCATTCCATGGAAACTTGGGAAAACAATCCTGACAATTACGATGCAAATCTTTACACCTATCTTAATAGGATTACGCTTTTAAGCCGTGATGATTTGGATGAAGAAGAGGATAAGGGAAAAGTAAACCTTATGACAATTCACGCGTCAAAGGGACTTGAATTTCCTGTCGTTTTTATTGCAGGAGTTGAAGAAGGACTTATTCCGCATGCCCGTTCAGTTGAAGAAAATAACGGTGATGTAGAAGAAGAAAGACGATTGTTCTATGTTGCAATAACAAGGGCACAGCAGAAACTTTTTCTTTCTTCATGCCTTAAACGTAGAAAAATGCAGAATGTAGTAGATTGTGAGCCGTCACGCTTTTTAGATGAAATTCCAGCTAATTTAGTTGAATACCATGAACCGCCTAAGGAACAATCTCCAAGTGATGCTCTGGCGTTTCTTGAGCAGATGAGAAAGAATTTAGGAAAGAAGTGATTTTACAAAAACAGGTTATTAAGACTTTGTAAAACTTTTTCTGCCACCGCCATTTTGTAGTCAAACCGAGAAGGCAATGGCAAAAGTTCATAGCAATACGTATACATTTCGCCATTAAATAAAATAGCAAAATAAACCTTTCCTGGCACAGAAGATTTTGGATTAGCTGGATCTGGATTACCAAAGGTACCAGTTACACCGATTCCTATGTCAGCCTCATAAGTTTTGGCACAGGCAGATGCCATTGCAGATGCAGTTTCTTTTGAATAAACAGAATATTTTTCTATAATATCTGCAGGTACGCCCTGCATTATTTTTGCCTGATTGCAGTAAGTTACAAACGCACCTTTTAAAACTGCAGAAGAGCCTTCTGTGTCTGTAATAAGCGAAGCAATAAGCCCTGCAGTTGCACTTTCCATTGTGGTTATAGTAAGTTTTTTTCCGATCAGAGATTTGGTAAGTTTAGAATATCCGTTTCTTATTTCACTCTCAGTCATTGCTTTATTATACTATTCAATTCTAGATTTATCAAAAAGAGGACTTTCAAGAAATTTTCTAAGGCTTTCCTGCCATGCAGGAATTGTTATACCAAGAGTTTTTTGGATTTTTTCTTTATCTAAAACTGAATATGCAGGACGTTTTGCAGGAGTTGGATATTCTTCTGTTGCACAAGGATTTATAATGCAGTTTTTATTGTCTATTAAACCAAGCTCAATTCCCTGCTTTTTTATTTCACAGGCAAAATCATACCAGGTTGCTTCACCTGAATCGGTACAATGATATATTCCATATGGAAGCGGACTATTTGAAGATGCCTGTTCAATTATTTTTATAATCACTTCGGCAAGGTCTGCGGCAAAAGTCGGACTTCCTTTCTGGTCGTCAACAACCTTTATTGAATCACGACCGTTCATCAATCTAAGCATAGTATAAACAAAATTTTTACCCGCATGGCCGTAAAGCCATGCAGTGCGGATAATGTAATACTCCTCTAACTGTTTTTGGACGGCAATTTCTCCAGCTGCTTTTGTTTTTCCATAAACACCAATTGGCACAATGCGGTTATTTTCTGTAAACGGCAAATTGTCTGTGCCGTCAAAAACATAATCTGTAGAAATATGAATTAAAATTGCATGAATCTGGTTCGCAAGACGCGCAATATTTGCCGGGCCGTCTTCATTTATTCTTTGGGCTAAGTTTGACTCTGACTCTGCTTTATCAACATTTGTATAAGCGGCACAGTTGATTATAAAGTCAATATTTTTTCCAATTATATTCATGGCAAAATCTGAAAGAGCGGAAAAATCAGTAATATCAACTTCATGACCGGTTGCTACAAAATCAATTTTCTTTTCTTTAAGCCGACGAGAAACTTCTGTACCAAGCATTCCATGACAACCGATAAGCCAAATCATCTTATTTGCCTATCCAAATGCCGTTTATGTCAAAATACTTTTTATTTTTATCAAAGGCAGGATGATTTTTATCTTTTTCAGAAAGAGTCGGATTTACATCCGGCACAACAGCTTTCCAGTCAATTCCGATTGCTGCATCATTCCACATAAGACCGCTTTCGCCATGCGGATCATAAAAATCCGTACATTTATATGAAGAAACTGCCTGTTCAGAAAGTACAAAAAAACCGTGTGCAAAACCTTTTGGAATATAAAACATATTCTGTTTTTCAGAATCCAAAATTACACCGTAGTATTTTCCGAATGTCGGACTTCCGCAACGCAAATCAACTGCAACATCATATACCCTGCCCTGCAAAGTCCGCACAAGCTTTCCCTGCGGATGAATCGTCTGAAAATGAAGTCCGCGCAGCACACCTTTACAAGACATGGACTGATTATCCTGCACAAATTTCATTTTAAGACCGGCTTCAAAAAAATCGCGCTCATTGTAGCTTTCAAAAAAATATCCGCGGTTATCCCCAAAAAGCTTCGGGTGAATTTCGTAGAGACCTTTAAATTCAGTTCCGTCTGAAGATTTACAAGTATGAATAGAAAATGACATGCTTGTTACAGTATCTCATTTATCCAGAATTAAGTAAAGAAAACTACTAAATGAGCTTTCATTGAAAAAATCCTATTCTTCATATACTGGTTCAAAATCTTCGGCTGGATGCCCGCATAAAGGACATTCAAAATCCTTTGGAAGTTCAGGATTTTCATAAACATATCCACAGATTTTACATCG
>JAEELR010000188.1 GCA_016282835.1 Treponema sp.
ACGAAGGAAGTTCATTCCACCTGCTTTGACTGCAAAAAGTCTTGTAAGTGAAGCCTTATGTACTGTTTCTGATTAGGAATTTAAGGACTGGAGTAACTTTTCTTTGGTTACTCTATTGATTAAATCATAGGATTCTGAGCTTGTCTCAGAATCTGTTCGTGCATAGATTGACGGATGCTGAAATAAATGATGTGCTGAGCTTGTCGAAGTATTCAGCATGACATGTAACAGCTTGTCTTTTCTGGGAACGGAGACATTTTTGATTGTATTTGAACAAACATTTTAATTCTTTTATAAGAAGAAAAGTTGCAAGAACTAAAAAAAATCATTATATTTGTACAAGGTAAATACTAAGTCTGTTAGTCAGAACTTAAAATATTGTAAGGAGTTTTAAATGATTAAAACAGTAAAAGATGTAGATCTTAAAGGCAAAAGAATCATCATGCGCGTTGATTTTAACGTACCAATGAAGGATGGAGTAGTTCAGGATGACACTCGTATTATGGCAGCTCTACCTACAATTAAATATATTTTGGAACAGAGTCCACGTTCATTAGTTTTAATGAGTCACTTAGGCGATCCTAAAAAGGATGTAAAAAAGGCTCAGGAAAAAGCAGAAAAAGCAGGAAAAACCTGGACAGATGCAGATGCAGAAAAGTTTATCAACGGTAAAAACAGAATGGCACCTGTAGTAAAATACTTCTCAGAAAAATTAGGCAAGGATGTAACATTCCTTCCAGACGCTTTAGGACAGAAAGCAGCAATCGACGCTTTACCAGAAGGCGCAGTTGCAATGCTTGAAAATGTAAGATTCCACAAAGAAGAAACTTCTAAAGATGATGCTGAAAGAGAAACAATGGCAAAAGAACTTGCAACTTATGGAGATATTTTCGTAAACGATGCATTCGGTACAGCACACAGAGACCAGGCTTCTACAGCAACAATTGCAAAGTTTATGTCAACTCAGCCAGTTGGTGGATTCTTAATGGAAAAAGAAGTTAAGTATCTTGAACCAATGGTAACAAATCCTCCAAAGCCAATGGTTGCAATTATTGGTGGTGCAAAAGTTTCATCAAAAATTGCCGTATTGGAATCTCTCTTAAAGAATGCAGCCTACCTTGTAATCGGTGGTGGAATGGCATACACCTTCTTAAAGGCTCAGGGATATAATGTAGGAAAATCTTTAGTAGAAGATGATTTCATCGATACAGCAAAAAAACTTCTTTCTGAAGCTGAAGCAAAGGGTGTAAAAATCCTTCTTCCTGTAGATCATGTTGGTGCTACAGAATTCTCTGCAGAAGCAGCCGCAGTTGCTGTTGATTCAGTTGACATTCCTGCTGACCTTATGGCAATGGATGTTGGTCCTAAAACTCTTGCTCTTTACAAAGACGCAATCACACAGGCACAGTCAATCGTATGGAATGGCCCTGTAGGTGTATTTGAGTTCGATGCATTTGCAAAAGGTACAGAAGCAGTTGCACGCTTAGTTGCAGAAGCTACAGGCCGTGGTGCAATGACAGTTGTTGGTGGAGGCGATTCAGTTGCAGCTGTTAACAAGTTTAATCTTGCATCACAGATGAGCCATGTTTCAACAGGTGGTGGAGCTTCTCTTGAACTTCTCGAAGGAAAAACTCTCCCTGGCATTGCAATTCTCGCAACAAAATAATTCGCTAAAGAATTAATCACAAAGTGCACCTCAGCTCTGGACAAATAAAGTTCAGTCTTTTGAGGTGCATTTTTTTTTTTTTGGACGCTGATTGATTAAAGGCCCTCGGGGTTGAGTAGGCCAAGCCGTATCGAAACCACCAGAAATGGCAAAAACTGTCATGCTGAATTTATTTCAGCATCTGTCCCTGCGATGGTTGAGCCAAAACGCAACAATCTAATCACATTCCGGTGTTCCGCCCTGCGCTAACGCTTATTCCTCCGCTACTGCTTGAGGAACTCCGGGGCTCCATACCGAGCTAACTTGTGGAGGTTAAGCAAATAACCGCGGTGGTTGAGCGAAAATTTGCGGTGGTTGAGCCTGTCGAAACCACCATATATATAAAAATTTTAATTGTTATTTCTAAATAAATTATAAATAATATTGAAATTTTATTCTTCTTGATTATAATATAGTATAAGATTTTAATCATTAAAGGAGTTTTTATGAAGAAATTTTTATTAGCAGCATTAGCTGTTATCGCTTTAGCTTTTACAAGCTGTACATGGGAGTGGAATAGTGTTGCAAATTATGAAGGTGGAGATGCACTTACTACATATCACTTCTCATTTAAAGTAGACGGTACTTATACTATTGAACCAAGCGGCTTATTTACAGGTTTTGGTGTGGCATATAAAGAAACTGGAACTTATGCTGGAATCCCAACTTCAGATGGTACTGTTAAATTGACTGCAAAAACATATTATGATACAGAATTCCCAACTCCAGTTGAAGAAACAATCACAATAACAAATGGAAAATTTGACAAGAAATTTTACTGGAATGAAAATGGTGGTTATTCTACAACATATGAATTTACAAAAAAAGACTAAATAATAGTTCTTTCATAACAGGTCGTCTTTAGCATTTTGCTGAAGGCGATTTTTTTTTGCATAAAAAAAAGGACTGCCACAAAACTTATCGGACAGCCCTTATTCTGGATTATCTTTTATCTATTTAATCTTTTTCATTACATTTTTAAGTGTAAAGTCAACCCAGATAATACCAACGTGCTGATCAGGACCTGCATGTTCAGCAAGAATTGAACCTAATTCTTTTGGTGGGTTATCATATCCAGACCAAATCTTTTTATCTGCTTCATAACCAATCTGGAACATTACTGTATTTGGTGCAAAATAATCTCCCCATTCGTTGAAACACTTTTTCATTGAATTTAATGAATAGTGCTGCTGGCTGTCACAAACGAAAATAATATCTGAACGATATGTTGGTGGCATCCATTCATAATCCCAGTGCTTTACAAAGTAATTGAATCTTTTATCAACCTTCTTAATTGCAACGTCAATTTCTTTTGCAACTTTATCTGTTAAAGGTTTACCTGTTCCGTCATATTCACCGCCGCAGCAATACCATTCAACGTCAACACCAAAGCCTTTAACACTTGGGTGATCCTTATAGCGTTTCATTGTTTCAGAAGCAAGGGCTACAAGATCACAGTCACCTGGTTCAACCTGGAGCCATACTGCATAACCATTTTTATCACAGTTATCCAGGAATTCCTTGTTCTGATCAACTGGGAAATCACTTACACCCTTAATTTTTTTGCTTAAAGGAAAGTTTACAATACAGTTTTGCTGTGTACTGTTACCTTCTATGTTTCCAACAATCCATACAAATGTAGGAGTACTTCCATCAAAACAACTGCCCATTTTTTTAGCATATCCTGTCCATGGTTCAATAGCAGGGAATGGTTTTATATTCAAACTAGAACATCTAATTCCTGCATAAGTTACTGGTGCTGTTTTTGGTGCCTGAACAGTCTTTGAAACCTTTGTACAAGATAAAAGCATAAGACTTGCCAATGCGCTGATAATCAAAATAGTCTTTTTCATTTATTCCTCCGTAGTAAAATAAAGCGTGTAGGGGAGTGAACACCTACATTTAATATATATATTTAATGATTATAACACAAATTTAAAAAAAAGGAATTGTTTTCAATGCGAAAAAGTAAGTATTTTGTGTGAATTCAGTTTATTATTTGCAAATATTATGAGATTTTAAGTATTCAAGAAGTTCAGGCTTTTCCAATAAATCAAGCCACTGAAAGAAAATTAAACCGCTTGATTTACCTGATGCTGCAGTCTTTATTGTTTCAATATTTTCTTCGAGACTTAATTTTACGTCCTTATAGTAGCCCTTAATTTGAATTGAAGGAACAATATTTACTTTACCTTCAGTCTGTTCTATCTGGTCTTCAATAAGTTCTTTTATGTAAGAAACAGGTCTGTCTACCATCTGGTGATATGCCATAGGAGTAAAGTAGTCCACATATTTGTATAATCTGTTTAAGCTTTGTCCCAAAAGATTTTCAACAGCACCATTAAACATTGATTTTTTCCATGGAACTGCGTGTAAACCAATCTTTAAGTCAGGATTTGTTTTTCTGATTATGTTTGTACATTTTTCTACAACAGATTCAATCTTTGCCATTCTCCATTCAGCTTCACTAGAATAGTTTTTCTTGTCTTCATTGCATCTTGGACAATAACATGTTGCAGGTAATTTTTTGTAATCAGCATTAAATGGGGTAGTTTCCCAGAATTGAAAGAAACGGATAAAATCAATACTTAAACCGCTTACCGGCAGTTTTGCATCGTTTTCTATTCTTTTGTAGATTTGATTGAGCCATTCTTCGTCGGTAGGGCATACGAATCTAACCCAGGTATCTTTGGCTCTATTTCCATCGCTGGTAATAGCAAACCTTTCATCAGGAATACTATCATCAGCTAGGAAGGTAGGTTCTATTATATTTATAAAAAAGTTTTCTGCACGAAGCCTTTCCAAAAATGCAATGTCTGTCTTACACTTTTGTCCTAAAAACAATGTATTAAAATTAAGCTTATGCCATAAATCTATGGTTTCATCTAAATTTGCAGGTACATCGTATAGTTTAGCTCCGTACATTTTTTATTAACCCTTAACACCTGAAATAACAGTTCCCTGAATAAAGTACTTCTGGAAGATGAAGAAAATAATCATTGGAGGAATCATCATCATAACTGTTGCAGCAGATGTCAAACCACTGTTGTTAAAGTAAAGTGCATTGAATGACTGAATACCTAAAGAAACAGTGTATCTTGCTTTATCCTGAATATAAATAAGAGCCCAGTAGTAATCGTTCCACCAGAATACTGCAGTTGAAAGTGTAATTGTTAAAATTACTGGTTTACACTGTGGAAGAATTACGTGCCATAAAATCTTTAATGGACCACAACCGTCAATTTTTGCAGCTTCATCAAGTTCAAGTGGAAGACCCATCATAAACTGTCTGATAAGGAATACGTTCATGGCACTTACTGCAAAATATGCAGGAACGATAAGTGGTAAGTAAGTGTTATACCATCCAAGAGACTTATACAAGATAAAGCTTGGAATTAATGTAACCTGTGAAGGAAGCATCATTGTTGCAAGTAAACAAAGGAACAACTGAGTTCTACCCTTGAAATGGAATCTTGAGAAACCATAAGCAACAAGTACAGCAGAAAGAACAGCACCAAAGGTTGCCAAAATAAGAATAAATAATGTATTGGCAATGTATTTAGGGAATGGTGATTTCTTCATTGCTTCACTATAGTTTGACCAGTTAAACTTTATAGAGCGTACACGCTGATCTGGAGTTGCAGGTTCACCTATATAGCGTTCAGCAGGATCGTTAGGATTAACATAAACCCAGCTCTTATCAAGCTTCTCTACATAAGCCATTTCTTTCTTTTCGCCATTTACTTCAATGTTGTATAAAAAGAATTTTTCTCCTGGTTCTCCATAGCCTTCAACTGTAACTTTTTTTCCTTCAAGAGGAACAATTGATGAAGGTACTGTTTTAATAACAGTTTTTGATGATAATGAACCACAAAGCATCTGAAGTACAGGGTAAAGAATGAATACGCTTCCTAAAATCATAATTATAAGTGCAACAGCTTTACGTCGCATAATAAGTTTTTGATTAGTAATCATTTTTTTACCTCACTATCATAGAATACCCACATATCTGAACTCTTGAATACAAGCAATGTAAGAAGAAGGATTATAACAAACAATATCCATGCAAGTGCCGAAGCAAATCCCATGTTCTGATATTTAAATGCGTTGTTATAAAGATACAGGTTAAAGAATTCTGTTGAGTGTGCAGGACCTCCCTTTGTAAGAACCATAGGCTCTGCAAAGTACTGGAATGCACCGATGATACCCATAATTAATTCGTAGAAAAGAATTGGTGTCATTTGTGGGATAGTTACATGCCACAATTGTTGTGCTTTATTACATCCGTCAAGTTCAGCAGCTTCATAAAGTTCAGTAGGAATTGCCTGTAAACCTGAAAGATAAATAATCATACCGCCTCCGCAGCCCCATACAGAGAGGAACAAGAAACAGTACAGTGTATATTTAGGATCCAAAAGCCACTTTGGAGCATTTATTCCAATTTCACGAAGGAGAAAGTTAATCATACCATACTGATCATCGAAAAGACCTCTCCAGAGCATTGCTATTACAACGCCGGAAATCAAAGATGGTAAGTAATAAAGAGTTCTCCATAATTTCATACCCTTTATTTTCATGTTTAACATGTATGCTAAAAGAAATCCAAATACAATTCCAATCGGGATAGCTAAGATAGCAAATTTAAATGTAATGCCTAATGAGTTCCATACCCATTTGTCGTGTACCATTGTAACGAAGTTCTTGAACCCAATAAATTCTGGCATGTTACGACCATCGTAACGAGTAAGTGACAGATACAAAGATGCGATCATTGGACCCGCTGTTAAAACAATGAATCCAAAAATCCATGGGGAGATAAACAAATAGCCCCATCGACCGTTTTTTACAGACTGGGAAACTCTTTTTTGTTTGGTCTGCATTTTTTCCTCCAAATATTTTTCGATTTAAAAGCAGTTTGCGGTAGAATCCACCCCCTTTCAGAGATAGACTCTACCGCTTTCTGGGGTCAACCTACACACATTTTACTGCATGTAAGTTGAGACTTGTACGGTTACATAATTTTAATATTTAATCAAGTACGTACAAATAATTTTTTACTTATTTTTGAGCATCCCAGTATTCATCAAGGTAGCCTTGAACTTCATCATTGAGAGTATCAGCTACAGCCTGTGGATCATCTTCAAGACCAGAAATGATGTTTGCCATTGCATTTTCCATAGCATCCCAAACTTTAGAGAAGTTAGGAACCCATGATTCGTTGTTAGGATTGTCAGCATATTTACCAGCATCAAGCATAACCTGCCAGTTGATGTTAGGTCTTTCAGCTTTCTGTTCTTCAAGCCAAGCTTCCTGGAACTGTTTCATAGCTGGAATTCCACCATAGTTCTTTGAAAGTCTGATGTAAACTTCTGGGCTGAATATCCATTTGTAAACTTCCCATGCTTTGTCATGGTTCTTAGCGCTCTTACACATTACGAATGTATCCATGTTTGTAGCTGAAACAACGTGTCCGTCAAGTGAAGGAATTGCAGCGATGTTCCATCTCATGTTTGCATCCCAACCTTCGTAAGCATAGCTCATCCAAGAGAAGATTTCCCACATAGCACACTTGTTTGATCCCATTGGGTCGTTGTCTCCGAAGAGAGCAGCACCTGCTGTTGGATCTGAACTAGGTCTGATTTTGTCTACGTAAATCATCTTTCTGAGATCGCCGAATGCTCTTACCCATTCAGGTGAGTTCATCTGAGCTGTTTTATAATCATCAGAAACACCGAGTGCTACTGATTTTCCGTTCTTGTCGAAGTATTTTCCTACCCAAGCTCTCCATGGTGCCCAGTCAGTAGCGTCATAACCGTACTGTGCAACATTACTCATGTTGAATGATGGGCTGTTAGCATTGTTTCCAGCTCTGTCGAGAGTCATAAGTTTAGCCTGTGAATAAAGCTTTTCATATGTCCAGTCAGCTGTTCCCCATTCCTGTGGAGGATATTCGATTCCTGCACGGTCAAAAATATCTTCGTTGTAGTAGATAACTGATGGATAGTATCCGATTGGAAGACCTACGAGTTTGCTTCCATTGCCCTCAGGGTATCTGTTTCCATCAACAAGTGCTTTGTCATATACAGAAAGATCAACATTGTCTCTTTCGATTAATGGTTCAATGTCCATCCATTCATCAATGAACTGGCCTACACCCATAACTCCTACAGGACCACAGATATCTGGAGTCATGTCACCGGCAACGAGTGTTGTGAATTTCTGCTGTGAATCAGCATACTGTACAGTAACGAATTCGAGTTCGATACCCTTTTCTTTACCGATTGTGCTATTGAATTCTTTTGCAAGCTGTTCATGCACAGTAATCTGTGATGGGTCTGTACCTGTTCCGAATCCAACCATAATCTGAACCTTGTTTTTACCAGCACGGCCGTTGCTTTTGTTACAGCCTACGAATGGTAAAATAGCAGCCAAAAGTAAAATACTACTTTTCTTTAAAAGTGATTTCATTTGCTTTTTCCCTTCCTTTTTATTTTTTTCCAAAGTTATGATTTGGAAATTTTACTAATATGATGTACTCTAAATATGAAATTGTCAAGGAAAAAATGTCCTTTTTATATTATTTAAAGGAAATTGCTAAATAAATTAAAGATAAAAATTATATGAGTATGAAGTATGAAGCAACGAAGTATGAAGTATGAAGTATGAAGTATGAAGTATGAAGTATGAAGAAGTGTGTGGTGGTTGAGTAGCGCAGCGTATCGAAACTACCATAAGAGATTTGAACTTTCGATTGCGCTCTGGGAGCGGAGACATTTTTGGATGAAGTATACATTGTGAATAACTTTATTCATAATATAGCGTGTTAAGTTGACATTTAAAGGTTATTGATGATAATATTTTCAATCTATCCGTAATAGAATTATTTTTTTAAATTTAGGAGTTTATTATGTCTAATGAAAGTAGCGTATTTTCGTTCCTGCCAGATGGAACTGTAATGATTAAGGAAGATTTTTTCCATAAAACAAAAGAACCTTGGCTTATGCTCGAGGCAAGAAGAAATCAGCCTTTAACTGACACATTATGCTGGGGTATTACAAATAATGGCTCTGACTTCGCAAGAATTGGAACTCAGGAAGGTGACCTTCTTAACGGTTTTGTACATGAAGATCCTTATAAGACAAGAATGCTTGGATCTTATATATATATTACTGACAAAGATACTAACAAGTATTTTACAAACACCTGGTATCCTGTAATGCATCAGGATCAGAAAATCGAAACAAATTTCAAGTTCGGTGCTGTAAATACAAAAACTTCATATAACTATCTCACTGTTGAAACAACAAAATTCATTCCTGATGAATTCAACGGTTTAGTTCAGCTTGTAAAAATCACAAACGATGGTCCTACAAAGAAAAATTTAAGACTTTTCTCTACAGAATCAGTTAACGTTGGTGATGCTCGTGGAATTCAGTTCTCTGGCTTCAACTCACTTATGATGGCCGGTGGTTTCTATGATAAAGAAATTTCTGCTTTAGTATGGAGAAATGACTTTGGTATTCCTTGTCAGTCTGATGAAGATAAGATTAAGGGTCTTTTCGGTAAGGTTTTATGCCATGTAACTTCTGAAAAAGTTGAAACATATTCAAGCCGCTACAGAGACTTTGTTGGTCACTATACAAATACAATGGCAAATCCAGATGGAGTTACTGCAGAGTCATTACCTTGTACAGATGCAGAAGATATGTGTAACGCATTGTCAGTTCTTGCTACAGATATCACTCTCAAT
>JAEELR010000189.1 GCA_016282835.1 Treponema sp.
GGCTTTTCTGTAGTAACTCTTTTTAAAACTTCCTCACCACTGATTCCGTTCATCCTTAAGTCAGTGATTACTAAATCTATATTTTCCTGGCGGATTATTTTTAAGCCTTCTTCACCGCTGGCAGCTGTTTTTACATTGTATTCATCTAATTCAAAATAAGTGGCAAGACCTTCGCGAATATTCTGTTCATCATCAATAATTAAAAGTGTAAACGCCAATTTCCTTTACTCCTTATTTTTTATTTGAAAGCAGCATAAGCTTATTCTGAGGCACAGGAATTGTAATGGTAAAAATTGTTCCCATGCCGGGTTTTGAATTTACAGATATGTCGCCGTTGAATTCTTTTATAATTTTATAAACTGTAGTAAGTCCGAGTCCAGTTCCATTAGCTTTTGTTGTGTAATACGGTTCAAAAATTTTCTGGCAGGTTTTCTCATCCATTCCGCAGCCGTTATCAGCAACAGACAAAACAAAATTTTCTTTTACGATTGCAGATTTTACGATTATCTCTTTATCATTTTTCTGCTCAGTAAAGGCTGCCTGCGAGTTTTTTAAGAGATTAACGATGACTTCTTTAAATAATTTTGTATCAAGTAAAATTAACGGGCAGTCATTGCAAAGCTTTGAAGTTACTGAAATTCCGTTCGATTCAAATTCCGGCATAAAAAAATCAATTGTTTTCTGCAGGATTTCATTTGGATTTGCAAGTTCCATTCTGGCTTGAACTGGTCTTACTGCAAAAAGAAAATCCATAACGATTGTATTTAAATTATTTATTTCTTCATTAACAACATCAATGTAGTTTTCTATGAATTTTTTGTCAGGCAAAATATTTTCGTTTCTTCTGGCTTTCTCAATTGCCTTTTGTAAAAGCTGGATGTGAATGCTTATTGCACCCAGCGGATTTTTTATTTCGTGAGCAACTGACGCAGCAAGATTTGTAAGACTTGAAAGATTATTCATTCTGTTAGTAAGGATTTCCTGCTGCTGCCTTGAAGTTACATCATTTATCAGGACAATTATGCCCTCTACATTTTTATTCATGACAAGAGGCTGAAGCATAATGTTCAGGAATAAAATTTTCTCATGATAAGAAATACTGAACTGAGAAGAAGTATTTGATTTTCCTTCCTCAAAGCATTTTTTCAGGAAAGAAGAAATTTCATTGTCTTCAATACAGTCCCAGATTTTTTCGTTGTTATTTATTATCTGCGATGAATTAAACTGAAAAATTCTTTCGGCAGTTTTATTGCATTTTTTCAGGCACCAGTCATTATCAAGTATAAAAAGGCCCGCATTTAAACTTTCAATGATTGAATACAAGGTTTCGTTTTCTTCAGAAATTGATGCAAAAAGCATTTCAACCTGTTCATCTGAGAGCTTAGAAATTTTTTGTGAAACTTTATCAACAAAATCTTTCATTATTTTTCCGCCTTAAAAACTCCATCATTCAAATAATTAATCTGCATTAAGCTTCTTGTCAATTCTTCCAGTGCGCTTATGGAATTCTGATTATAAAAAGTTGACTGATTATAAATCCGCTTGATTTCACTTAAGGCATTTGAAGAAGCAGAAACTTTGGAAGCATCATTATTATATTCTTTCAGGCACTCAATTAATTTTTCAATAAAGATTCTGAATAAAATTTTTGGCTGAAACTGTTTACAGCTGTTTGAAATTAAAACAATATCCGGGACCTTGCCAGAAGCAATAGATGAAAAAAACGCTTTGGCATTGTCAGCTAAGGCTTCCGGTGTTACAGGTAAAAATGACTGCAAATATAAATTAATGGAATCCGGAACTTTTTTTGTATAGGAACCATTATAATGAAAAACCCGTGAAATTACATTCTGCTGCTGTTCTACAGTGCGTTCTGTAAAACTGTAATTTCGAACACGGGAAAGAATTGTCGGTAAAATAGCAGTTCTGTTAGCTGTTGTTAAAATAAAAAGAACATCTCTTGGCGGCTCTTCAAGAATTTTCAACAGTGCATTTCTTGAACTTTCAGCCATTTTATCTGCATTTTCCAGAATAATGACTTTCTTGCCATAATTAGAAGAAAGATGTGCCCAGGCAGAAATATTTCTTACCTGCGAAACGGGAATAGATTCATATAAATAATTTGATTCCAGTTTGTCACACAGGCTCTCAATTTCATCGAGAATGGTTTTTAAGTCTTCAACTTCCGGCAGAGTCTTTTCCGGTGATAACAGCTCGAGGTTTTCATCAATAGAAGCTAAAAGCGGTGCGAACTTGGAAAGCTTGTCTTCGCCTTCCCATAAAATCTGACTGAAACGGCTTGTAAGTTTTCTTACCGCCCTTATAAACAAATATCTTGAAGCTTCTATATGAGATGATTTTTCGTAAACCTGACTTAGAAGAGTATTTTTAGAAGCAGAAATTTCAAGTGTTCTGTTTCCAGACCCTGCAATTAATACATTCTGGCTGATTAACGCTTTTTGTTTTAAGCAGCTGGGACAAACACATTCCCAATGTCCTTTTATTTCACCTTTGCAAGACAAAACGCGGGCAGTTTCTAAAGCACAGGAAAGTTTTCCGCTGCATTCAGGACCTGAAAACAATATTGCGCCCGGGAGTTTGTTTTTTTCTATATCATCTTTTAAGAGTTTACATGCATTTTGATTTAAAATATTGTCAAACATATTCTTGAAAAAAAATCCTTATGAAGAAATTGTATCTCTAAGAACTTCTGCAGGAGCCTGAACAAAGCTGCCCAAATACTTTAAGAAAAAGCTTCCTTCTAAAACACTTGAACAGTCAAACCATGGCTGAGCATTCATTACAATTAAAATTGCACAGACAATTGCAACGCCTTCTACAAGTCCAAATACAAGGCCTAAGACTCTGTCCAAGGATTTAAAAATAAAACCGCTGAAAATTTTTTGTATAGCTAATTGAATGATTTTTAGAACAAGGAAGACAACAACAAATATAATCAGAAGTGAAAGTATTATAGAAAAGATTTGATTTTTAACAGATGAAATTAAAAGTGCATCTATTTTTCTATAAAATAAAACTGCACAAATAATGGAAACTATAGGAATTCCTTTTCCGAATAACTCTTCTAAGAAACCACGGATAAAACAGATTATTGCACAACCAACAATTATAACTAAAAAAACTAAATCGATTATTGTCATTTTATTATCTCCTTGAAAATTAATTTTGCTATTTTTAATGAACTTCTTTCATCTCCACATATTTTTTTGCATGAAGAAGAAAGAGAAGCCCTTACTTTTTCATCTTTCATATTTTCCAGTTTTAATTTTAAATTTTCACTGGTTACATTTTCATTTCCGACTAAAACAAATGCAGCGCCTTTTTCTTCAAAATATTTTGCATTATCAACCTGGTCTCCGCGGGTCCCGTTTCCACACAAAGGAATTAATAACATTGGCTTTGAAGCAACTGCACATTCACAAATTGAATTTGCACCCGAGCGCGACAGGACTATATCCGAGCAAAGTAAAACAGAAGCCATCTCTTTGGAAATAAAATCGTAAGGCTTGTAGTTTTTATTATTCATTGTAAAAAGCTCAGGATTCTCTTTTGCAAAAGCCTGCCCCATTTGATGTACGACAATAAAATTCTGTGTAAGCCAGTCTAAGTTTTCTACAACAAGCTTATTAATCTGGCTCGCTCCTAAGCTTCCACCCAAAACTAAAAGTATTAACTTGTCATGATTTTCTGGTACCGATAAAAAGTTCAACCCTTCAGCAGAAAGATCCTTATAAAAAACTGGACGAACAGGATTTCCTGTAACAATGCATTTATTTGAAAGTTGTTCGCCAAAAAATCTAAGTGTGTCAGAGTACGAAACTAAAATATTTTTTGCACCTTTAGAATTAAGTCTTGTGGCAAGGCCCGGTGTAAAATCACATTCATGAGTGAAGTATGGAATTTTTAAAAGCTTACAGGCAAAACACGGAGGTACACTGACAAAGCCCCCTTTAGAAAATAAAAATGCAGGTTTCAATTTTTTTAGAATCAAGAATGATTTTATGAAACCGAAAAAGATTCTGAAAAGATCTATAAAATTCTGCAATGAAAAATAACGGCGCAGTTTTCCGCAGGGAATTCCATAAAAAGAAGAAATAGAGCCGCCGTTTGAAATCAAGTTTTTTTCGATTATAGA
>JAEELR010000190.1 GCA_016282835.1 Treponema sp.
ATCTGGGCTGCGCTGGCGTGGAACATTTTGTAGATAAAGACATTGAAATACATGTTTTCAATGACCCAGGCAATCTGGCCGATAAGGCTGAAAATTGTTAATGAAATATAGAACTTCTTTGATAGTGTTTCGCTCATAAAAATATCATTTTACACCCAAATCAGAAAAATAACCCCTTATTATGTGAAAAAATAAAATTATGCCTTTACAATATGAACTAGGAATAATCATTTTTTAAGGAGTTTTCTATGAGAAAAACAAATCTTGTATCACTAATTGCAGGAATCGCATTTCTGTTCACTTTTTTAGGGTGTGCTGGAGAAACTAATACCCCTACTGACTCCAATTCAGAAAAAAAACCAACTACCACCCCAGAAACACCAGCTGAAAAACCAACTGAAACTGAAGATGTCAAAGTTATTGATTGCAAAGGTGGAACTCAAGGTTATAACAATTATATTGAGTTTAAAACTCCTGTTGGAACTGATTCAGGCTATACTACATTTAAAATAGAAGCAAAATATGAGTCAGATAAAGCTGTAGTGGCAAAAGTACAGTTATTAACTGCCAATAACAAGAATTCTTCCCCATCTATTGAAATAAAAAAAACTTATTCAGTTACAAGTGGTGCCTGTCTTAAAGGTTCTAACTATGATGATTATACTTCTGGTTCTGCTGTATCAACTCCTTGTGCTGACAGTATTGCAAAAGCACAGTTCTTTATTCAAGATTCTTCCTGGAATACTATTACCGGAAAAATCTATGTAAAGAAAATCTGGCTTAGTGGAAACGGAAAGCAGGATTTGGTTCTTTTCGATGCCAGTATAAAGGATACAAATAATGGAGAAGGAACCGGTGATAATGGAAGCGATGACAGTGGAACTGGAACTGGAGAAAGTGGTTCGGGCGATAATGGAGGTGACTCTGGTGGAAATGGTTCAGACGACAATGGCTCAGGTGAAAATCAGAATCCAGATCCAAATGCAGATTCTACTGCACATGTTTTGAATTTTCAGACTAGCGATTGGTCTCAAGATATAGAAATTATTCCTTTAGATGAAGGTTCTGGTTATAATACATTTAAAGTTGAAGCAAGATATGAATCCACTACGGCAATACAAGCCAGTGTTCATTTAGAGTCACAAAATGGACAATCTTCAGAAAATGTATATATGAATAAAACTTATTCGGTACAATCTGGAGCATGCTTAAAAGGTGCAAAATATGAAGACTGGAGTACAGGTAGTTCTGTAAAAAAAGATTGTGTTGATGGCATTACATATGCTTCGTTTCAACTTTTAGATTCCAAGAATGGTAGAGCTTCTGGTAAGATTTTTGTAAAGAAAATCTGGCTTACTGCTTCTGGAAAGGAAGATTTGGTAATTTTTGATGCGGTTAACGGAGAAAAAGAATATACAATTACAATTTCTGACGGAATTACAAATGGAACTGTAACTACAAATGTTGCAGCTTCAAAACGAGGCGACATAATAAGCGTTTTCATAAAACCAGGTATCGATGGTTATGATTTGGATTCTTTCTCCGTAAAACCCGCAGATAATTCTTCTGTAAAAGTGAATGGAATTGGATACAGGAGAACTTTCAAAATGCCGCCACAAAATGTAACTCTAGATGCAAGTTTTATTCCGGTTACTCCTGTTCAGCCGGTTGCACTTGAGGCAGGAATAGATGGAACGGGCGGTAAATCGGGAACTTATGTAACTTTTGGTACCTGGCCGCAAACTATAAAAGCAAGCAATGTTACAATAAATGAAAATGAAACAAAAACTGTAGGTTCATTTATTTATTATAAGGGAAGCGATGGTGAATGGTACACAAAGCGAGGAGAGGCTGGCTATGATGATCAAGGACAGGATTTAGGAGATTACCATTATAGTGACGGCTCTGTTGTAGAAAGATGTTACCCTTGGGCGGCTTTAGAGTTTATGCCTTATTGCAAATGGTTCAAAGAAGAGCCAATCAAATGGCGTGTACTTACAACTAATTACAATGGTACGAATACTAAGCTTTTATTGGCGGAAAATATTCTGACTGGAGTGGATTATGGTGGTACCAGTAATAATTACAAGGATTCAGATTTAAGAGCTTGGCTTAATGATGATTTTATAATTAATGCGTTTTCACAAGGAGAAAGAGCAGCCATAGTAACTACTACCGTAGATAACTCAAATGCAAGTACATATCCTGCAGATGATGATGCCTTCTGGTCAAATGAAACAATGTATGTAGTAATAACGAAAAAAGATGGAGTAACAGTCGAAAGAAATACTATAGAAAAGCCTGATATACAAACCACAAATCCTTATATTTGTGAGAATACCTATGATAAAGTATTCTTACCAAGTTTAAGAGAATTTACAACAAATAGTTTTGGATTCCAGGATTATTATATGACAGAGACAGAGTCAGCTGAATCAGCGCTGGCAGAAAAAAGAATATATAGTCAAGAGTCTTGGGAAGATGATTCTATAGGATATACATATTTAGCTACCTTTGCAGACCCTGCAAGGAGACGAAAAATCTCAGACTATGCGCTGGCACTTGGAGTTCAAAGCGTTAATGACAGCCTTTATGGAAATTTCTTCCTTCGTTCTCCGTTTGGTTTATACGAACTTACAAATGAGAACAAAAATTTCGTATTTGCAGGCGAGATTGATGGTTCAATAACAGAAATTATAACATGGACTGCCGGCAATCTTAATATGGAGAAAGACTATTTAAGGAATTTCATTTTTAATGGCGAAATTCCTCCAGAATATGCAGCACTCTCCTGTGCAGGAATTGGAGTAGTACCAGCCCTGTGCGTAAAAAATTAGGATTATTTTTTCTCTTGCCTTTTTTGCAATTTGGATTAAACTATCTTTAATACCCGGATTTTTGGGGAACTTTATTTTATAAGAGGCAAATTATGAAGAAATTAGTAACTTTATTGGGAGCACTTTTGGTGCTTTCGGCAACAGTTTTTGCAGCAGACCCTGCAACAGGTCTTTGGAAGAGTATTGATGACAAAACTGG
>JAEELR010000191.1 GCA_016282835.1 Treponema sp.
AATTAAATATATAAAAATTATATCATGAAATAAATAAAATGAAAAGAAATAAGAAAGAAATAATGTAATAAAAAATAAAGAATTAAAGCATAATAAATATAAAGATCTAAATAAATAAAGAAAGATTATATAAAATATAAATAAGAAATAAAGAAAAAATAAAGAAGGGTAAAACAGGCCCTAGGATTCGCGTAGACGCGTCGAATTTGGAAAATCGAGTAATTTGTCGACCGGGCCTTTTAGAGACCGTTTTAGGTCCTTTTTTGATATCTGGAAATTAAAGTATTTCGGGTGTTTCCAGAGGTGATATAACTACCAAAGTACGCGTGTAAAATGAGCAGAAAAATCTAATGAATTCTGTCGAATATGACTACCAAGGTACGCATAAAATAACAATCACCGGAAGGCATAAAAATCAGCAATCCTCTCTGTCTTTTATCTGATTTGCCTCAAGGTAAAGAACTCTATTTTCCTTTTTTGATATTTTTATTTCTGCCATACCGTCATCAATAGGAACGAAAAGAGTGAGGTTTTCATTTGTTTCAACAGAATGAAAATTTATATTCAAGCGGTTAATTATATGAACAGCAGATAAGCCGTTTGTTCCTGTGCAAACTTTTTCACATAAGTCATCAAAACCAATCATATTTCAAACTCCATGAAAATGATTATACTTTATGTTAGAATCAGAATACAACTCACCTGAAACAATGGTGAAAGAAAACAGAAAATGAACAAACAGGCATTGCATGAATCAGTAATAAATAATTCTCAAATCACATTTGCCAGAAGTGGAGGCAAGGGCGGACAGAATGTGAACAAGGTGAACACAAAGGTTTGCCTCAAGCTTTCTTTAGACGCTATAGAGGGAATTACAGACGAAGAAAAAGCCCGGCTAAAAATCAAACTGGCGGCTATCATAAATGCAGAAAATTGCCTGGTAATAAATGTTGATGATGAACGTTTCCAGGAAATGAACAGAAAAATCGCGCTGGCAAGAATAGAAAACAGAATTGTCCAGGCTCTCATCATTCCTAAAAAACGAAAGCCGACAAAAGCAACCAGAGCAAGTAAAGAGCGGAAACTGAAGCTGAAGAAAATCAGATCAGAAGTTAAGAAGGGTAGGGCAAAAATCTTTTATTAAAATATATAGAAAAGCTGGATAATTAAGAAAATGGGAATGCGAAGATTATTTATTATACGAAAAGATTTACACTTATCCTCTGGGAAATTTGCTGCGATGATTGCACATTGTGCTGAAGGATATTGGATAAGGCTTATTGAAAATAACGTTTCTGTTACAGATGGAAAGCCACACGTTTCTTTTGATTTAGATAAAGATATTTATGAAGGTTACTTGTGTGGCAGAATAACTAAAACAATTTGTGAAGCAAAAAACTTAAATAAACTTTTACAGGCTCGCGATATGGCTTTATCACTTGGGCTTGTTGAGAATCAGGATTTTGGAATGATAAATGATGCCTGCCTCACAGAACTCACCCCTGAATGGACAGATGAAAATGGGGAAGGGCGATGTACAGTCGGAATCTGGTTTAAGCCTCTGGAAGATGATGTAGCCCACTCAATAAGCAAAAAATATCAGCTGTATAAAGATTAGTTTTAATAATAAAAGCATAACTTTGTGCTATAATCTCAAAAGATGAAACAAAATAATTTTACACAACAGACACATTTTATCGGCGTTTTGCTGCCGGAGGATTTGACTCTGACACTGGAAGATTGCCGCCGTTATATGAACGAGGCATATGGTTGCAAAAGTGGACATGGAACTCCGATTCATGTAACACTTGTTCCGCCTTTCAGACTTCAGGAAGAATATTCAACTGAAGATCTGGCACGTGCGATTGAAAAAGAAGTTCTTCCTAAGGACCTGGACTTTACCGCAAATATTGAAAACTTTGACGCCTTTGGTGACAGAACTCTTTTCGGTAAAGTGCTTGCAAATGAAAAATGGACAAAGCTTCGCGATGAAACCGTTAAGGCAATTTTGAATGCTTGTCCCGGCTGCACAAAAAAAGATCAGCGTCCTTTCCAGCCGCATGCAACAGTTGCCAATCGTGACATTCCTGCAGGAGTAACAACAGAGGCTCTTCAGGTAATGAATGAGCTCAACCTCGTAGAAACTTTCCCTGTTGATAACATCACAATTTTTGAGCGCAGGGGAAGCAAATGGGAAGCCGCCATTACGCTTGAAATTTAGGAAGGAGAAAAAGTTCAAAATGAAATTCTTCGGTCATAAAAAGAAACATGAACCTACAATACAGTTTGATCCAGAAACTCAGGATGCCGTAATCCGCTCTTCAATCTGCACCGGAGAAAAAGTCGCCGGCTTCAAAAACAAAGCCGACGGCCACTTCACCGAGCTCATGCTCATCAAATCCCCCGCCGACGAAAAAATCTTCAAAGAAACTTACGGTGTAGAAAACATCAGGGTGGAATACTAGAAAAGCTGAAATCTCATAAAATAAAAAATCCAAAAATCTCCAGGGTGTGTTATACTAAGCGTATTAAAAAAAGAGGTGCCTATGATACGTTTAATTCCAAACTGGAGTATTACCCCTAAAGAGGGTGTTGCAGAAAAATTCGATGTAAATAAAAACAAGAAATGGAATATCTTTTTTGGGATTCTGGAGTTCAGTAATATTTATACGATGGTTATGATTATCATTAATCTGTTTAAGAGACATGCTGAACATCTTGAAAGAACTGCC
>JAEELR010000192.1 GCA_016282835.1 Treponema sp.
AAGAAAATTCAATTTTGAGAGTTTCTAATGATTTTACCGTTTTTTCCAGAATCGTTGAATAATATTTCATTTTCTTATCCTCCAATAAATAAACTTGCAATGCAGAGGTGTAAAAACTGGCGCACTTTCAGACAGTTTTTATCTTATACCCTTTAATATTTTTCTTCTGATTTTATCTTAATAGAAAAAATGACAGCTGTAATTAAAGTGATGCTTGAATCAAAGAAAATCCTCCCACTCTAAATCTGGATATATGCGAAATCTTTTTGGAAGTTTTTTCTGCAGAATATTTGTAATCTCTCTGCTTCTTGTTTTAAAATATTGTTGAGTCTGTTTATCCATATGCGGATTATCTGTTCCTGATTCGAGAACATTTCTCTTTAAAACATCGTATTCTGTAAGCAGTTCTTTTAAGCCGGGAACTTCCAGCTTGCCGTAGTTTTTGTATTTAATATAAACATCTTCGTTGTAAGCAAAAGAGTCGCCGTAATTTGAATAGAATGTAGATTTTAAATCTGGATTGAGCCATATTACTACAGGTTGTCTTTCTGAATAGTGTAATCCCATGTATCCATCCATGTTTGAGCTGTATCCATAAAATGAAAGAATGTCTCCTGTATTAAGGAACATTCCAACTCTGCTATAATAATCTCCTCCATCAGGAGTTCTGTCATCCCGACATGGATGTGTACTGAAGCCTTCCGAAAAGTGGAGAGCTTTTATGCTGTCGATGTATTTTCCTTTTACTGACGATGTGAAAACATTCTCGTGTTTTGGATAATAATTTCTGTACCAGATTTTATATTTTGACTGTAATTCATAAGTTCCAAAACTTGTGAGGCGGTTTGCAATAACAAGGGCACGTTTGTCTTCAAAAACAATATACAGTTCTCCATCAATAAAATCATCACAACCGCTGGTGTGATAAAGAGCTTTAATTCTTGTTTTTCCGAGAAGTAATACAACTTGTTTAAAATATTTTATTAACTCACTGTAAGTGTTAATCTCAATTTTTTGATCTACAATTTCCATGTTTTCAAATTTTTATTACGGCTTATGCAGCTTCTTTTGTAAGTATTATCTAACAAACATACTCCTATTTTTATGAGCAGAATCCAATTGAATGTTTATTTTCCCAGCTACGTTTTTTTCCTCTTACGAGTTTTATAAGTTCATCGCAAATCAGTTCAGGATTTACATCGTCGGGATCTGTAAAACGCAGTCGGCCAAAAAGTGCACCAAAATCACCCGGAGTAACATCGCCGGAATTATAGATTTCATTTATCTGTTGTTCACTAAAGTTGTATTTTTCAAAATAACTTTTACAGAGGAGAGTTATTCCGTTTTTATCAAGCGGCTCAAAACCTATCTTCATGTGAAACCTTCGGTCTGTTGCAGAATCAAGATTATCAGGAAGATTTGTATTGCAGAAAAGAATTCCAGGGAACCGTTCCATTTGCACTAAGAACTCATTTACTTTTGAATCATTATGATGATTAACATTATCGCCGCGTGGATGAAGAAAAGAATCTGCTTCATCAATTAAAAGAATTGAATTATTTTTTGCAGCTTCTTCAAAGGTGTTTTTAATGTTTTTTTCTGTTTCACCAACATACATACCTAAAATATCAGAAGCATGTACAATTTGTAACGGCTTATCAAGCAGCACTGCTGCATTTTCAACGAAAGCTGTTTTACCTGTACCTGACATGCCGTAGTTTAAAATACGAATGCCAGATTCACTGTTAAATTCATTCGACTGCCATTTCTGAGCATTCTGTAATGCCTTTACAACTTTTTCAACAGGCTCTGATGTTTTTAATGCTTCGAAAGAATAATGTGAATTTTTCCTAATGTTGTTTTTATCATCATGCGGATGAAAGTTAGCGTTAATTAATTGTTTTAGTTCCTGCTCAGAAGTAACTTTAAGTATAGAAAAAAGAGAAGCAATATCATTCCATTTTTCAGGAGAAATCTGAAGCCTTTTACATTCATTTATGATTGGTTCAATAAGGTATTCGTCAATGTTCTTATTTTTAAGATATTCGGAAAACTGTTCTTCATATTCTTTTTGAGCAGGATTTATAAGATCCCATTTATATACAATTTTAAGGATTTTATTTAATACTTCTGCATTTTCGGAATCGAAAGATTCTGTAAGCAGGAAAACCGGCCTGTGAATATATTGAAATAAATCATAAGGAATTGTAGAACAGCTTTTGTTTTCTTTATGATACGGTGAAGAATATATTCTTATTGTATTTTTCTTTTCGGATTCTTCATTAAGAAAGTCAGATAAAATTTCTTTACCGAGTAATAAAACATCGTTGGTTTCCTGGAGCTGACTTGAAACTGCAATTAAATAAAAAATAAAGGCGCTTTTATCAAAGGAAGGATTATCACTTGTTATCTGGAAAGTAACTATTCCATTAAAATGGTTAATAAATGTGATCAAATTCTTTGCTCGAAATTCATTTGCATTTGAGACGGTAATATAGCAGCCACGTTTAATTCTTTGACATTTAGAAAGAATTTTATCGGTTATATGGATATGCTCTAAATTTTCTGTAGCAATGGAATCCATGGAATAATAGTCGGAAAAATCTTCATGTTGCAGAGGTGTAATTTTAAAAGGGTAAGAGTTTCCGGAAAAATATGAATAAACATAATCAGAAACC
>JAEELR010000193.1 GCA_016282835.1 Treponema sp.
CTTTAAGACTTTTATATTGCAGTCCGGATCTTTTATTTCACTTTCAGTTGTAAAAATTTCCTGCTTTAAGTGTAAAACTTCCTGCGATTTTAATGTGCGTTTTATATTGAGTACGCTGTATAGAACTCCATAAACAGGAATCCATTCGAGTATATCGCTTGAATCTTTATAGGTTTCTTTAACTTTTGAAATAAGCAGGTGGATTAATTCTGAATCTAAAAAAAGTAAATCGATTTTCTGCGGGTCTACATAAAAGGCTTCCCTGAAGAGGAGCTTGGCTTTTTTTGTTTCGCTGCACAAAGCGTAACTGTCAGCCATTTCTGCCATTATCTGTGCGCAGTTTGGTGTTTCTGCATTTGCCATGGAAAGCAGTTTCAGTGCCTGTTCATAAGAACCAAGTTTTTTGTAGCAGATGCCCTGTTTTCTGTATATTTCAGCGCGTAACCGTGAATCTTTTTCGTCATTGGCTTTAAGGTAAAACTCGAGGGCTAAAGAAAAAACACCCTTTCTAAAGGCATAGAATATTTTTTTCTGTTCGTCTTCAATAAAATTTTCTGATTGTTCTGACTGATAGAATCTTTTCCATTCTGAAAGCAGATACTCTCCGCGTTCAAAATATCCAAGTTCTGTAAGTTTATCCATTACTTTCTGCCAGAAATTACAGCATTTAATGGCATAAACTAAATTGTCGTTTTCCAGGTCTGCAGTTAACGCACGATTTAAAATCTCAAAAGCCTGCTGAAATTTACATTCTTCGATTAAAGAATAAGCATCTTTTAATGTTGTTTCCGTCTGCATAACCATATTGAATTTTATTATACAAATATGCACTTTTTAGTCAATGTGGATTTTAGCAAAAAAAGGCAATATTTATAATGTTTTTCAAATTATTTGTCAACAAGTGCACCGCGTTTATTTTTATTTTTTTTTGTTCCGGGGCGGACATATTTTTGGATTATTAAATGAAACTTGCAACAAGACCGGTTTTAATTTAGAATTAGTTTATGAGAAAAGACAAAGTATTATTATCCCCATCACTTCTTTCTGCTGACTTTACTCAGCTTTCATCACAAATAAAATTAATAGAAGAAAAAAATGGCGATATGGTTCATATTGATGTAATGGACGGACATTTTGTTCCTCAGGTTTCTTATGGTCAGCCTGTCATAAAATCCATCCGGAAAGCAACACAGCTTCCTTTTGACGTTCATTTAATGATTGATAAACCTGAAATCTCAATTCCTTCGTACATTGAAAGCGGTGCAGATTTAGTTACCTTTCATATAGAAGCAACTTCTCATGCAGACCGATGCATTCAAATGATTCACGAAAAGGGTAAAAAAGCAGGTATTGCACTTTGTCCTGCAACCCCGGTTTCAGCTGTAGAAGAAATTCTGCCTTTTGTAGATTTAGTTTTAGTTATGACTGTTAATCCCGGCTGGGGCGGTCAAAAACTTATTCCATATACTGTAAATAAAGTGAGGAAACTTGCCGATATACAGAATGAGATGAACTATAAATATCTGATTTCTGTAGACGGTGGTGTAAGTTCAGAAACCCTGGATGAGGTTCTTGAAGCAGGAGTTGATATTTTTGTCTCAGGTTCGTCTTTTTTCAGGGGGGATCTTAAATGGTCAAGGTAACAAAACATATTTGTTTACTGAGTTTAATTTCTATTTTTTCTCTTTCAGTTTTTGCTGCTAATGACAGTGCATTGGATTCTTATACAAAGGGATTAAATGCATATAAAAATAATGACTGGACCAGTGCATCTTTACTTTTACATAAGGCTGCAGCTTTTGATGAAAATTCAAATCCTGACTTATGGTACATGATTATTATGAGCCAGATTTATTCAGAAAACTATTCGCAGGCTGTAAGTGACTGTGATTACTTCATTTCTGAATTCAGTGACAGCTCCTTGCTTCCTTATGTTGAATACCAGAAGGGCAGGGTTTTATATTTCTTAGGCCAGTCAGATTCTGCAGCTTTGATTTTAAGTGATTTCTGTCATCAGAATCCCGGCGACAAGCTTTATCCTTCGGCTTTATTCTGGTTAGCCCAGTGCTTCTTTGATGATTATAATTTTGATATTGCAAAGTCACTCTATGAAAGAATTGTTAATGATTTCCCTAACTCTTCAAAATTTGAGGATGCAAAATTCAGGCTGGAACTAATAACACAAAGAGAAAGAGAACAGAAGCTTTTATACCTTTTAAAAATGACTGGTGAAGAATATTTAAGTTCCCGCGAGGATTTTGAAAAGCAAATCAGGGAATATCAGACAGAAGATTTAGTTTCTTTGAGAAAACAGTTAAAATCTGCAAATCAAAAAATACAGGAACTTGAAGATGCCGTAAAAGATATACCAAGTTCTACTCCAATTTATATACAGAAATCACCTGAACAGATAGAAGAAGAAAATGAATTGAGTGAAAATATTTTACTCTTGAAGGCAAAAGCTTCTTTAGTTAAAGCTTTAGTAGAATCAAAGAAGAAGGAATAATAATTTATATGAAAAATTCTAATTCGAAAATTTTTGCAGGTATAATTCTCCTGTCACTTTTATGTGGTTGTAAATCTACTTCTAAGATTGAAGAAGCTTCCTCATCTGAAAATAGTAATACAGAAATTTCAATCGTAGAAAAATCAGAAAAATTAGAAAAATCAGAAAATGCAGAAAAAGCAGGTGAAGCAAAAGACGGTGTTGTTGTAGCTGCTGAAAATTCTGAAGAAAAAGATACAGATGAAACTCTTTCTGAAAACACAGATTCTAAAAAAGATAAAAAAGCAAAGAAACAGAAGAAGCATAAAAAGACCAAAGAAGAAAAAGCTTATGAAAAGCTCCTGAAGAAACAGAAAAAAGATAAATATACCGGCTGGGTTTATTTACCTGAGAAAAAGTTTTCCATTACAAACGGTGAATTAAAAATTTTTATGGACGGAAGAACAGGCTGTTTCTGTATATATGGAGTTCCTGAAAATTTAAAACCGGTTCCATTAATTTCAGAAATAGATTCTTTCAGTTCCTCATATTTTTCTGTAAAAATTGCCGGCAAAGAATACAGATTGAATCGTGGAAACGGTGTTAAAAGTGAAGCACGCCGTACACCATACGGGGCTCAAATGGTTTATACTATAGAGAAAAAAGCTCAGGTTGTTGTTGATTTCAGCTTTATGCCTTCTATAGCAAGTTCAAGTCGCGTAGATATGTTCAGGGTTACAATCTATGTAATCAATCTTAGCAAAAAAATAACAGCATTTTCTGTAAAAGGTGTATTTGATACTATCCTTGGTGAAAATTCTGCTTCACATTTTTCTACTCTTACAAACAATAAAATCAATTCTGAAAAACAGTTTATGGCTATGGCTGATGATTTATGGATTCGTTCTGCAAATCAGGATACAGCCATTCAGTTCCTTCTTCATGGAAAGGGCATTACTCCTGTTCAGTATGTAAGTCTTGGAAGTAAATCTTCTATTGATAATAATTCATGGATTCCGCAGTTACAGATTGACAAGAGCTTTTCAACAGTGCTTTCTTACAACAACAGCGCTTTGGCTTTAAACTGGAATACAGTATATCTTGATCCAATGAAAACCAGTGTAATTACTTTCTATATTTCCACTGGCTGTGATGGCAATGAGCCTGCCGGAAGAAAGTTCCTGAGTGATTTGGCAGCCGGAAGAACAGCCTTATCTGCAAAAGCTTCTGAGTTCAGGCCGGTTACAAATGTTGCAGCAACTCCAGATTCTGTAGATGAGGAAGAAATAAAAACCATTTACTGGGAGAACATGCCGACTGTTCCTGAAAAAGCTCCAATTCCATACGGAGAGAAGAATAAGGAAGAAGAAAATACAAATGAATACAAGGGATATTCTTCAGAAAATCTTTATTCAAGCAAAGATAAAATTCCTGTAAAGCCAAAAATTACTGAAGAAGAAAAGCCTGTTGAAAAAGAAAAGCCTGCAAAGACAGAAAAGGCAGAACCTGTAAAGAAAGAGGTTCCTGTTATTGAATCAAAACCTGTTCAAAAAGAAGAAGAGAAAAAAGCTCCTGAAGTAAAAGAAGAGTATATTGCTCCTAAAGAAGAAGTTTCTGATGTAGATTTTGAATATATTCAGCGAATTCTTGAAAGAATTAATGAGATTCAAAGTGACTCTGATGTTGAAAATGATTCAGAAATTGAACTGTTGAATAAAGAGCTTGATTCGATTTATATTAAGCTACAGGAAATAAAGTAGATGTCGAAGGCGTCTTTAGATATAGCAAAATCATATTTGAAAAAAAGAAATTTTTCTTACGCAATTACAGTTTTGGAAAGCTGTGAAGAACTGTATGAAGGCGATTTTGAATATTATTTAACTTTTGGTATTGCCTGTCTTTATATAGGACAAATTGGAAGGGCTTCTTCATATTTTAACAAAGCAAGAACAATTAAGATTAATTCGGTTCCCCTTCTTTTAGGTCAGGCTGCAATTTTTTTCAGGAGAGGTCAGACCGACAGAGCCATTCAGTATTATTTAGATGTTTTAGACTTGGATCCAAATAACAGTATTGCTAAAAGTGCCCTGGATTTTTTGCGTGTTACTAAAGACTATTCTGAAATCTGTAATATTTGTGATAACGGCAAAATAGAAAAGTTCTATCCTGATTTGGGTGTTAATCCGAATATCGTTATTTTTTCTGTTTTAGCCGGAGTTTTTGTAGGAACAGTAATTTTCTGTCTTGTGTATTTTATTCCGGGAGCCAGAAACAGATTCTTAGTAAACGGCCCCAGAGCAAACCTTGAAGGCTATATGCTTTCTGTTGATGAAAAACATAATGCGCGCGAGAACAATTTATCTGATGTCGTTATAAAATATACTTTGTCTAATTCGCAGGTAAACAGTACCTATTCAAATCTTCTTTCACATTTTCAAAATCACAGGGATAATGCCTGCATGGTTGAAATTAACAGGCTTTTGAACAGCAATGCATCTGCTTCCATTAAAAAGAAAGCTGTTTCGCTTACAAATTATTTTGAAGAAATTACCTTTGATACTTTACCTTCGATTGACAATTTTAATCTTACAAAAGTTTCTCAGGATCCGTTTTTATACAAGGGCTGTACAGTTGCATGGCAGGGACGCATTTCTGATTTGAAACAAAACGAAGATGGCTGGTCGTGCATACTTTTGGTTGGTTATGAAAATCAAGTTTCACTGGAAGGTTTAGTTGAAGTTGTTTTCGATAAAAATTATATGGATCTTGTAAAAACTTTAGAGCCTGCAAAACCTGTAAGATTTTTGGGTAAAATTGATATAGTTGATTCAAAACTTATTCTTAGAGGCAAGGCCGTTTATCAGCCAATGAATGGTAAATTATAATTTTCAATTTGAGGCAATAGAATGAAAGAGTCTGTCTATGATTATTCATACGAAATGAAGCAAAATAGAGAAAGAAAATTTCTTAAGGGTTTTCTTCTTTGCATAGGTGTTATTTTATTTATTTCTCTGATTATAAATTATCTCTTATTCCCTGTTTTTGTTGCTTCAGATTCCATGGCTCCCGATATAGAAAAAAATAATTCAGTTTTTGTTACCCCGATAAAAAATGATTTGAAAAGAGGCAATGTTGTTTTAATCGATTCTCATTCCAATTCATTTCTTCCCTGGTATAAAAATGCTGCACGCGCATTCATCAGATTCTTTACATTACAGCAATTTAATCCCTTTAATTACAACAAGCGCATGACAGGCCGCGACAGTATCCGCCGTTTAGTGGCTTTACCGGGCGATACAATTTACATGAAAGATTACATTCTGTATGTTCAGACACCCACAGATAATTCCGTTCTTACCGAGTTCGAACTTACTTCTAAATCATACAATTTAAAGCTTTATTCGCTTCCTGAAAACTGGAACAACTTAGGCTGTATTGCTTCAATGGAAGAAAGAACTTTAGGCGAGGATGAGTATTTTGTTCTTGCGGATAACAGAATCGAAGCAATTGATTCGCGCGTTTATGGTCCAATTTCTTTTGCTAACATTAAAGGCAAAGTTATTCTGGATTATTTCCCGTTCAATAAGTTCAGGATTTTTTAGTCATAAATGGAAATTGCTTTATATATACATCTTCCGTTTTGTGCTAAGCGATGCGATTACTGTGATTTCTTTAGTACAGCGCCTTTTTCTTCTGTCAGGGATTCTTATGTTTCAGCCCTTATAAATCAGGCATTCTACTACAAAAAAAAATATAACATTTCTGCCTGGAAAACCATTTACATTGGCGGTGGAACTCCTTCATTACTTTCTTCATCGCAAATTACATTTCTTGTAAACAGTTTAGTTTCAATGAATGACAAAAATTTTTTCACGAAAGAAATTACAATGGAAGTAAACCCCGAGTCCTTGACTGAAAAAAAAATAATTATCTTGCAAAACAGTTTTGTTACCCGGCTTTCAGTTGGAATTCAATCGCTGAATCAAAAAGCTTTGGATTGTGTTTCCCGTCTCTGTACAAGTGAGCAGGCATTACAGGGGCTTGAATTAATTAAAACTTACTGGCAAAAAGATTTTTCTACAGATTCAATTGCAGGCCTTCCATTTCAAAGTGAAGCAGAATTTATTTTATCTATGGAAAAAATACTTGAATATAAACCGAGTCATTTTTCGCTTTACACTTTGACTTTAGAAGAAGAAACTCCTCTGTATAGAAAAGTTTGTAAGGGCTTAAAATTCGACAGTGATGAAGCAGACAGACAATGGCTTACGGGGAAAAAGCTTTTGAACGAAAACGGCTATGAACAGTATGAAGTTTCAAATTTTTCGAAGAAGGGAAAAGAGTGCCTGCATAATCTTTCTTACTGGCAGCAGGAGCCTTATATCGGGCTTGGAAGCGGTGCCGTGGGAACTTTATATTTTGATTCTGTTAATGAAGATGATGAGCGCGCAC
>JAEELR010000194.1 GCA_016282835.1 Treponema sp.
ATAGCACTATAAACAAGTTTTGTGTTCATTCCATCTTTATACTCAAACCATTCATTAGTATTTCCAGATGAAAGAGCAACGGTATTATCTGATGTATCAGTAACTACTACACTTGCAAAATTAACCTGAAACCATCCGGAATCATTTGTATATGACTTTTTTACAATAAATGTAGCACTTGCACCACCTTCGGCTACTGAAACTTCGGCAGCCTCTGCATTTTCTCCATCAGCATCAAAATCATTTTCAACTTTTGTATAGATAACACCAGATACTGCTTTTGCTGTAAAGCCTTCAAAAGTAATTGTAAATGTCAGTTCTTCTACACCTGCAGTAATTGCAATTGTTTTATTTTCAAGATATCCATTACCTTCTGTTGCTGAATAACAGAAATATCCTACAGCCTGATTAATAACAACTTCATTGCCATCTGAATCTTTAACAGTAACCTTTACAGGAGAAAACCACTCCCATTCATTTGCATACTCTTTCTTAAGTTTAGCTGTTGCAGTTGACTGACCAGCTGTATATACTGCATTTACTGTTTCACTTACTGTATTTTCAGTTACTCCACCATAAGCAACCGTAATTGCAGCAGCCTTTGCCTTAACCTCATCATCCAAAGTCAAAGTCAAATGATAGTACGGATCATAAATATTAACTGTCACGTCAATTCCATCATCAGTATCTGTTCCGTCATTAAAGTTTACAGCTACTGTGGCATCCGTCATTGTTTCGGCGGCTGTGATTTCAAAAATGCCGTTACCCTTATGTGTAACTGAAAAGCCTGTTGTCTCGGTAAATTCTGCAGCAGTTTTTCCCTCAGCTTTTACCTTTTTTGTTTCTCCGACATTAAAGGTAATTTCTGAACCGGCTGTAATTACTGTAACATCAGCATCTACCGGAGTCTCCTGGGCTGCAGAGCTATCTTGATTTTCAGTTTCAACAGCAGATGTATCATTATTATCAGGTGTTCCACTATCTGTAGGGTTTTTACACCCAACAAAGACCAGACAGAATGCCACACATAATGCAAGCATCCTCCACTTTAATTTCTTAACGTTTTTCATAAAATTCCTCCATAAGAATTTACTTGACTTATTTACACGTGTTGATTCTATTCTAAAAATAAAATCAACCTTTGTTATTTACACGTGTTGATTTACTATATTAATAATAAATCCGTTTTTTACAGTTGTCAAACTTTTTTTTTTGAAAATTTATTATTTTTCTATAAATTTATTTTACTGCACTCCAAAAACTGCAAGACTTGGCAAAGGAACACCTGAACCTGCAAACATTGAATTCCAGTTTCCAAGATATTCACCACCCCATTCAAAAACTCCGCAACCACCGTTTTTTGCAGTAACTTCAATAATGGCTCTGATTATATTTGCCTGATTCTGAACAGATGCAATAATATTACCCTCTTCATCTGCAAGAATGCCAGGATAAAGATTTCCATCTGCATCTACAAAATTTGCTTTATGCTGAGCTGTAAGAAGTCCATTTTCACTTGTATGATGAACGTTTGTTTCTACAACTGCTACTTCTTTTTTATATTCACTTTTAATTTCAGAAATTACTTCTCCAAGATAAGCAAGACTTCCGTGACTAGCCCATTCTGAATACCAGGAAAGACCTACAATATCATAATCCAAAGCCTGAAATTTAGGACTCCTTAAATAATCAACCGGAGATCTTCGTTTAATATCTGTGAACTGAAGCATGATTTTTGCTTTAGGACAAACTTCGCGTGCAGCAGAAATTCCGGCTTCAAGATATTTAAAATATTGATCACTTAAGAAATCGCCTTTAACAGCAGAAGCGGCATCGGTTACGACTTCTTTTCCAGCGGAGTTTTCGGAAATTGATTTATGCTTAAGTAAGCCCGAACTAATTTCATTTCCAATCTGAATCATGTTTGGAGCAGCCCCTGCGTCTTTCATTGCCTGCAAAACTTCTTTTGTATAATCACTTAGTTTCTCTGCCATAGCATCGGAATCTGCACAGCTAAGCCAATCCTTTGGAATAACCTGTTTTGCGGGATCTGCCCAATAATCACTGTAATGAAAATCAAGAAGAACTTTTAGCCCGGCTTTTTTTGCGGCCAATGACTGAGCAACAACAACGTCCTTGTCAGATTTTCCAGCCGGTTTACCAGCAACAATGTTTCCATTTTGAGGATCATTCCAGACTCTAAAACGAACCCAGTTTACACCAAAATCAGAAAGGGTTTCGTAAATACTACAATCATTTGAAGCTGTATTCTTATATGAAACCGCAGCTTCTGTATCTGCCGAAGAGTCAAAGCCTCTCATAAAGTTTGAAGGAATTTTTGTATTTACAGGTTCTACTACAACTGTAGAATCTCCAATTGTACAGGTGATAGTACCCTCGTTTGTTTTATTTTCACCGGCAGGATAATTTGGAATTCCCGAGCAGGCTATAAAACTTAACGCCATAATAAATAGTCCACCAAATATTTTTATATTTTTCATTTTCTACCTCTCTTATTTTAATGTATATGCAAGCCCATTCCGGAAATTCAAAGTTATTGAACTGTGACTTTCGTTTGTTGAAGAAACTATTGAATCCGGAACTGCTTCTGCTGCAAAAATGCCAGTATCCCAATGAGCAGAAAAAAATGCACCTATATAAATCTGACTTCCTGTTGTAATTCCTGCACTTGTAAGTTTTTCAAGAGGAATTGAGTATTCTATAAAAGTTGCATTTTCATTCTGGTCATATTCTATAAATGAAGATATATCATCTGCTGAAGTTCCGTTTTCTACCCAGGCACCAGCTTTATTATTCTGTGGCTGGTGATAGATATATACATCTGGTTGCCCGTGAGCCAAAGCTGCTCTTCCGTAACTTATAGTATCTGCCAGCTTAAATACTTTTGAACCTTCTGTGTATGCTGCATCTGATGTATGATCTTTAGAAATCATTAAGGCAAAACCATCGTTCCAGGAACTCGAAAGTCCGCCTTTGATTGCAAGGTAAAGATTATCTTCATCATTTGTAATATATAGTTTTGAAATATCAGCAGAAGTGTCATACATCTGACCATCTTGTCCCAAAGCTTTAGAATCGCCTTGTTCATCTTCAACATTTAAAGCAAGGTCAGAATTCCAATAAGAATCTTCAATGCCATCTATTACTATCAGATGCTTTATAAACTTTATGGTAAAATCTTTTGTATAAGAATCGCCCGCACCCTCCGGAAGAATTCCTGAAATTTTTAGTGTTAATCTTGTTTGATCTGCAGGCTTTTGTGAAAAATCAGGAGTAAGACAAATAGCACCTTCTTCGGCAGAAACATTAAATGTATATTCATTTAACGATGAATCTTTTGCCGTGAGTTTATAAGCTCCTTCAGCAAGCGAAAAGGCGCCTTTTACAGGAATTAAAATTTTGCTTTGTGTAGAAAATCCTACTGTAGAATAATCAAGGCTTAAAGTGCTATACAAAGGTCTTACCTGAAGGCTTGAAAGTTCAAATGCTTTTACAGGCCGGCCGTTTTGTTTTTCCGAAGCACTTACAAAGCCACTGAGTTTTAAGTCAACTGTAGCAGAAGTAACAGCACCATCAATTAATTTTGTAACCGGTGACATATCTACATAAAACGCTTTGTAATCCTTGGAAAGCCTGCCGGAAATTGAATTGATTGTTTTTGTAATTATGTTTCCATCTGAATCTGTATAATTAATCACCATTTTTCCAGAAGGCGTATAAGATTTTAATGCAACCTTTTGTCCAAAATCAACCTTTAGATTTTGAACAAAAACCTCACTGCTTGAATCTGCGGCCAGCTTCATATCTTCTCCGCTTGTTCCGTTATAATACCAGACTTTGTATTCATAAATTGGATGGCCGGTTTCTTCTAAAAGTTTTTGCTCCTGTGTAGTACTTAAGGTTCCTTGAAGAAATTCACAGCCGCTAAAACCTGCAAAAAAAAGAACTGCACATAAACTTGAAAAAATAATGTTTTTTATTTTTTGAAATCTTTTCATTTTTTCCTCCGCCTATTGCACAACTGGAGTTGCAACTATGTCAGCTCCGTCTATTATTAGAATAATTTCACCTGCATTCAAATCAAGCGCATCTATATAAAAATTCTGATACGGTTCTCCTGCAGTTCCTCGGTCTACGCCATTCCCTTCTAAAACACCAGCTGTGTACCAGGGCCTTAACCAGCCGGAATCTCCTGTTTGAATTAAAGAAAACTCTATGTTAGCAGTTGAAACTACAATTTCATCAGAGGTTCCGTTTCCATCTTTCATCGTTATAAGGCTTTTTGAATTATCCCAGTCATTAAAGTTTCCGGGAATTGTATAGTCACCGCTTATATTTGCAAAATTCTTAAATACAAATGTTACTTTTGCCGCAGTCTGATTATGAAGTCCGTCTACTCTTGCACAAGAAGTTATACCCACAACAAAAGCAAGAATAACCATAATTGTTAAAGTTATTTTATTAATCTTTTTCATTTTTTACCTCCCTTATTCCTACTGTAGATTCCAGATAAGACCGATTCCAATCTGACTGCTTGTGTAATCCTCATACAGACTGTTCAAAAGATAAGTTCTATGAGGAGCTTTGTTCATCCAGTTGTCGGCACGGTAAAGACTGTAATTGTTTTCTGAATAAGGATTCATTCCATAGCAGAAGTGCATCCAG
>JAEELR010000195.1 GCA_016282835.1 Treponema sp.
CTTTTTGTAATTCTTCCTTTAACACAGAATAACATTGTGTCTTCTTCAAACACTGGGTCTGTCAGACTGAAGGGCAATAAAGCAGAAAACGTTCTTCACCTTTATAAGCAGGATGAAAACAATATCATCGAATTGAAAAATGGTGATAAAGCCTATGAAAACGATGTAATTCAAATTACATATCTTTCTACAGGAAATGAATACGGCTTTATATTCAGCTTTGACGGCAATGGAAATATTACCCGCCATTTTCCGGAGGACTCATGGCAGGCACAGAAGCTTTCTACGGTAAAACAGGAAGTGCCTTTAGATTTTTCCTACAAGCTTGATGATGCACCAGACTATGAATGTTTTGTCTTTGTTTCTTCTAAAGAAAAATTTGAGCTGAACAATCTTGAAGACATCAATAAGAATAAGCTTACCATTAACTATATTAAAAAAGGTTTATTTCTTCCAAAGAACTGTGAAGAATCCTTATTCATCTTAAATAAATAGGAGAGTTACTATGAATACAATCAGCAATAAAATAATCAAATCAATTTTAATCACTTTATGTTTATTCTCATTCAGCAGGCTTTTTGCCCAAACACAAAACGAAGCTTCTGGCGTTGAAAGATACGCTGTTTACATAGGTTCAAATGACGGAGGAAAAAATAATGTGCGCTTAATGTATGCAGGAACTGATGCAAGCCTTTTCTGTAAAACAATGAACGATATTGGCGGCGTTTCAAAAGAAAACTCTTTCCTTTTATTGGATCCTAAAAAAAATGAAGTTGATAAGGCTTTCCAGGATATTTCCTCTTTAATCGAAAACAATAAATCAAAATCTAAACGTTCAGAATTTATTTTTTACTATTCCGGACACTCTGATGAAGAATCACTTTTGCTCGGTAAATCAACTTACAGTTACGCAAGTTTAAAAGAGGCAATAACAAAAGTCCCGAGTGATGTTCATGTAGTAATTTTAGACTCCTGCTATTCAGGAAATTTTATCCGTACAAAAGGCGGCCAGAAACAAAAGTCATTTTTAGTAGATGATTCAAGTGTCGTAAAAGGTCATGCATATCTTTCATCAAGTTCATCGAAAGAATCTTCACAGGAATCAGATGAAATTGAATCTTCATTCTTTACAAACGCAATGATTACGGGTCTTCGCGGGGCAGCAGACATTTCGGGAGACAAAAAAGTTACTCTCAATGAATTATATTCTTACGCCTTCGATGAAACTCTGGCAAAAACAGAAAATTCTTCTTCTGGTCCTCAGCATCCGAATTACAATATTACTTTAGTCGGTTCGGGGGATTTAGTGCTTTCTGATATTTCAATTTCTGACTGTGTACTTGGCATTTCAAAGGATTTAAATGGCAGAATCATTATCAGGGATAAAAACGGCAAACTCATTTCAGAAATAAATAAGTCGAATTCGAAACCTGCTTACATCGCATTGGAAAAGGGCTCGTATTCAGCAACTCTGTTTAACGATGAAGATATTTATACTTCAAGCTTTGACTTAAAGGAAGGAAAAACTTTTTCTCTTACAAAAGAAAACTTTGTAAAGGGCATTAAAAACGAATACAGGGAGCGCGGTGCTGTTGCAGAGGCTGATGATGATAAAAACTATCCTGATACAAGAATGAATATGGATGGCTTGAAATTTGATTTAATAAAACTTGATCTTTCCGGCAATTTATATGATGTAAAAAGAGAAGAATGCAATTACTGTTTTGCACTCGGAATAATCAGTTCAACTGCCCATGCTGTAAGAGGCATTCAGGTTTCTACTATAAGCAATTATGTTGATTCACTTCAGGGCATACAATGGGGTGGTGTATTTAACATTGCTAATTCTATTCAGGGTGTTCAGGTTGCAGGCATTTTTACTAAAGCAAATTCAGTACAGGGACCGCAGGTTGGCGGTGTATTTAATATTGTAACCGGTAAAGAAGGAGTGCAGGGACCTCAGGTTGCAGGCGTTTTCAATATTGTTAGTGGTGAACGTGGAGTACAGGGCCCTCAGGTTGCTGGTCTTTTCAATATAAGAAGTGGAGCAGTTGATGGACCACAGGCAGCAGGTTTATTTAATATTGCAAAAAGTTTTTCCGGTATTCAGGGCGCAGGACTTTTCAATATAGCACATGAAAAATCAAGCGGTTTACAGGGTGCTGGTATATTCAATCTTTCAAACCGTTACAAAGGATTCCAGGGGGCAGGCTTATTCAATATCAATGGTCACGAGTTTAAAGGTATACAGCTTGCAGGTCTTTTTAATATAGTTGGCGGCGATTTCTCTGGAATTGAAATTGGTGGGGTTGTAAATGTTACAAGAGACTTTAGGGGCTTTCAGATTGGTGGCCTTGTAAATGTTACCAGAGACTTCAAGGGTATTCAGATTGCTCCAATTAATATCGCAAATGAATGCAAGGGGCTTCAGTTTGGTATTGTGAACATTTCTGAAAACGGAATCTTGGAAACAGGAATTTCATATGACACAGAGAATAATTTAAACTACTTCTTCCAGAGCGGTTTAAGATATTGCTACACAGTCTGGGGATATTCAACTTCTGCAAGGAATGTTTTTGACGTAAATAGCTTTAACTGTCCGGCATATAACGAATGGTTTGCAGGTTTAGGCGTAAGGGCTTCATTCTTCCAGTTTGATTTTGATTTCCAGCTTCTGTCTAATTTCAATTCGTCATACGCTAATCATACATTTATGGTATATGAAAACTTGCAGGATCACTTTGTTTATCCTTCTATGAAATACGCACTTTCATTCAATCTACTTAAACATATGTCTGTTTTTGCTGCAGTAAATCTTGATATGAGCTTTAATGATAACAGCAGTGTAAAACTCAGAAACCTTGACAGAAAGCTGAGATTCGGTGCCGAAGAGTGCTATTTATATCCTGACTTTGAGTTTGGTATAAAATATAAAAAATAATTGTTTAATGACATTAAATGGTTTTTATGATAAAATCGACTACTATATAACCGTCACAAACCAGTGACGGATAGGAGTAGTTTTATGGCAAATGAAAAAAAAGTAGATCATTCGTGTACTTTAGACAAAATTATTAGTCTTTGTAAAAGAAGAGGCTTTGTATATCAGGCTTCAGAAATTTATGGAGGACAGGCAGGAGCGTGGGATTACGGTCCTTTAGGTGTTGATTTTAAGAGAAATATTCAGAATGAATGGTGGCATTACATGACACAGC